>NZ_CP150496.1:2580000-2880000 GCF_038019025.1 Polaribacter marinaquae | reverse complement strand
TTATAAATTTTTAAATTAAATGTAATTAAGCATTTAATTTTATATTTAATTAGAAAACATGACTGAAGGAAATTTTGTCGATTATATAAAGATTTACGCATCTTCTGGTAAAGGAGGTCAAGGTTCTGTGCATTTACACAGAGAAAAATTCATTACCAAAGGAGGACCTGATGGTGGTGATGGTGGCCGTGGAGGACACATAATTTTGCGTGGAGATAAAAACATGTGGACATTATTTCACTTAAAGTTTAAACGTCATTTTAGAGCAGAAGGTGGTGGAGCAGGAAGTGCAAGTAGAAGTACTGGTAAGGATGCAGAAGATATCTATATCGATGTACCTTTGGGTACAATTATTAGAGATGCAGATACGGATGAAATTTTGCATGAAATCACAGAAGATCAAAAAGAAGTAATCTTATTACCTGGTGGTAAAGGCGGACTTGGAAACTGGAATTTTAAATCTTCTACAAACCAAACACCAAGATACGCTCAACCTGGTATCGATGGTCAAGACGGTTGGTTTAGAATCGAATTAAAATTATTAGCAGATGTTGGTTTGGTTGGTTTTCCTAATGCAGGTAAATCTACTTTACTATCTGTTTTAACTGCTGCAAAACCAAAAATTGCAGACTATGCTTTTACAACACTAAAACCAAATTTAGGTATTGTAGAATATAGAAATCATCAATCTTTTGTAATTGCAGATATTCCTGGTATTATAGAAGGTGCTGCAGAAGGTAAAGGTTTAGGTCATCGTTTTTTACGTCATATCGAAAGAAACTCTGCGTTATTATTCTTAGTTCCTGCAGATAGTGATGACATTAATAAAGAATATGAAATTCTTTTAAACGAGCTTAAAAAACACAATCCAGAGTTGTTAGATAAGGATAGATTGTTAGCTATTTCTAAAACAGATATGTTAGATGAAGAGTTACAAGCAGAAATTAAAGCCGAATTACCAAAAGGTGTAGAAGCTATCTTTATTTCTTCGGTTACTCAAAAAGGTTTACAAGAATTAAAAGACAAACTTTGGAAAATGCTGAATTAAAAAAATCAGTTTTAAAACAAATTTAAAAAGCCATTTTAGAGAATCTATATTTTCTAAAATGGCTTTTTTATTCTTTTAATTCTATTAAAATGGGCAGCCTATATTTTGTTGTTACAGGAATTCCTCTTTTAATAGCAGGATATATTTTAGGTATTTTATTTACAGAAAGTAGTATAATACTATCTAACTGTGGTAAACTGTTTTTAATTGCTTCGGATGATTCTATGTCTTTTAATAAAATAGTTCCTTTAGAATCTATTACTAAGTCCACAAAAACTATTTCTGAAACAGCCTTATCTACAGCAAACTCATGTTTTAGTAACTCCTCTCCTATTTTATTATGAATTGTATTTCTAAAACAATTCGATTTTTCTTCTTTAGCTATTAGAGAATCACAAACTTTAAAAGAAGGCGAAGTATCTACCGAAGAAAAATTAACAATTGTATCTAATGCCTGTGTTTGCTTTTTTGTACCAAAAGAAAAATTAGTACAAGAAGCAAATACTGCAATAAAAAGCATCAGAAAAACTGTTCGAAATACCATTATATAAAGTTAACGTAATTTAAATAAATAATAATTTTTATTCTACCATTATAGAAAACGGAAAACTATAAGCAACCTTAACGGTTTTACCTCTTTGAGTTGCTGGTGTCATTTTAGGTAAAGAAGTCGCAATTCTTATAGCTTCTTCCTTAATTTTAGGATGCGGCGCTCTTGCATCAATATTAATTACATTACCTTTTTCATCTACTTTAAAAAGTATAATAATCTTTTTTAAACCAACAGTTAATCCTAATTTACTTGGAAGATTTGCGTCAAAATTTTTCACAAAATGTCTTTTAACACCTAAACTAAAGCAATTTTTAATTTCTTTTGAAGAACCTTTTTCACAACCAGGAAAAATTGGCGGTGTTTCTATAATAGTAAAAGATACTGGTTTTGATGATTTTTTAGTTAATTCTGTAAAAATATTACTTGTATCAACAGTTTTGTTTTTTGAAACATTTGTATCAGAAGTATTTAATGTTCCGCCTAAAGAGTTTAAGTTTTCTTTCATTTTATCTAAAGAGGACTTCATCTTTTTATATTGATCAGAATTTTTATTAGATACATAAGAAAGGGATTTTTCTAAAGATAAGATAGCCTTTTTTAACCGTGCAATTTCTTGTTTTTTTAATGCTAGATTTTTTGCATTATCTAAAGCATCTTGCTTTTCCTTTTTTTGTTTTAAAACTTTTAATTTATTTACCGATTTATTAGGAGAATCTTTAGCATCTAAGTTATTAGTATATGCCACAAGCATATCTTTATAGCTTTGTGAAGATTTGTTTTTATTCAACTTAAAAAAAGCTTTAAAATATTCTTCTGCTTTTATGTAATCTCCTAAATCATAAAAAAATTTAGAGCCAAAAATGGCTATTTTCTCTTGAGTAATTCCGTTATTTAATTCTCTATTTTTTTGTAAATATTTGGTTGTTTTTTCTAAATCTAACGTCTCAAAACTTTTAAGCGCTTTATTAAAATAAACTCTTGCCAAGTCTTTATTATCTTGTGCTTGTATAGAAAAAGAAAATATTAGTAATAATAATGTTAGTAGTAATCTCATTTTTTAGGAGTAATTGAAACAATGTTTTATTTGCATTGTAAAACTACTAAAATTTAATGAATTACTCTTCTAACTTCTCTCCTCTCATAAAGTAGTCTTTTTTAATTTCAGATATTCTTTTTTGTACATATTCGCTTTCTACTTTATCTAAATTTTTAAAAAGTTCATTATAGCTTTTATATTGTTTGTAAGCCATTTTTTTATCCTTATAAAGATCGTCTGTTATTTTAGCTACCTGAAATTTTGCATTGTGATTTTTACGGTTTTCTTCAAATGCTTTTTCATAAAAACGCAAAGCCATTTTAGGTCGTTTCATTTTATAATATGCAGATGCCAAACCATAATATTCTTCGTCTCGTTTTTCTTTACCAATAGTTGCTGCTCTTAAGTAATTAAACATTGCTTTAGAAAAATTTTCTTTTTTAATACCTATATGGCCTAAATAGGTAAAAGTCTTAAAATTAGTTGCATCTATTTCTGCTGCATTTTCAAATCTTACTTTTGCATTGTCAAAACCTTCTAAATTGTAATACACTTTACCTAACATTGTGTTTGTAAACAAATCCATAGGTTTTATACTATCTAGCTTTAACAAAATGGGTACAATCTCTTTATACTTTTTCTCTCTGTAAAATTGATTTACCTTCACCTTATTTATATTGATATGGTTTGGTGCAACTGCTAAACCTTTATTAATAAACAAATAAGTAGAATCCTTTTCTCTTAACTTAAAAAAACTAAGAGCCAATTTTGAAATTGACTTTACATGTAAACTATCCTTTTTATAAGTTTTGATAAAGCTATTTATCATACGATCTCTATCTTTAGTGTACGCATATGCTAAACCTAATTGATAAGAATAATGAGCATTTGTACTATCTTTTTCTATTAAATCTTTAAATAAAGAAATGGCTTTTTTGCTTTTTCTATACTGTAAATACAATTTACCCAATTGATATTCTAAAATTAAGTTTAAAGAATCTTTTGCCAATAATTTCTCATAAATAGCAATTGATTGATTCGATTTACTTAACTTTTGATATGCTTTTGCCAATTTTAAACTCGCTTTTTTGTCTTCTTTAAAATCTAAAGCTTTTTCTAAGTAATTCGCTGTTTCTTTATAGTTATCGATAGATTCGTAAATAACAGCAGTTTTATAGTTTGACAAAAACGATTGATCTTTTATCGCTTTTAGTTTTTTTAATGCTAAATGATATCTACCATTATCTGATAAACTATCTATCGCAGAAAAAGCCGAGGTTTGCGCCCCGACTTTTACTACCACAAATAGTAATACAATTAAAATTCTCTTTTTCATTTATTTTAAATTAGTTTACCAAAATAGTAAATGGTACATTGTAACTAACCACAACTTTTCCGTCTTTATTTTCACCCGGAATCATTTTAGGTAAAGTTTTCATTACACGGATAACTTCATCTTTAATTTTTGGATGCGGAGCTCTTGCCTTAACATTTACGATATTCCCTTCTTTATCAATTTTAAAACCAACAAAAACTCTTTTTTTACCTGATGATAAGCCCAAATTATCTGGTAAGTTTGTATCAAAATTTTTACTAAAATGTTGTTTAATACTTTTATGAAGACAATTTTTATCTCCTTCCTCACACCCAGGAAAAGTTGGAGCCTTTTCTATTTTTAAAATATTTACAGAACTATCTTTAGAACTTCGCTTTTCAGTCTTTTTTGTTGTCCTATCCAATTTCATTAACATTGCACTAGCATTTCTTCCGTTTGGCATTTTATAAAGATGAAAACTAAATATTTCAGCAAACTCAGGTCTATCTTTTCCTCTTTCGTCAATTATATTTTTCATTATTTCATATTCTTCTCTTTCATTGTTAGATAAATCATTTATTGAAATTTTCTTTGCTCCTATTGGTGCTTCTCTTCCTATAAAATTATCTAAATATGTTTCTTCCTTTCCTTTTTTACTTACAAGAACCCCTTCTTGATTTCGATACATTGTTTGTACTTCTTTTTTAGAAATTGAAATTTCTTTTAGTTCATTTTCAGAACAAGAAGTATAAAAAAGCATACTCATTAATACCGGAATCAATACCAAATACTTTAACTGATTCATTTTTTTAGATTGTTTTTTCTTCATCATAATAATTCTTTTTTTAATTAATGTTTGTTTGTAAAATTGGTTGATAAATGCAATATCTTCAACCTGAAAAAAACTTGATAGCAATTTATTTATGTAATTTTCTTTGGGTTCATTTTTGGTGGCAACTTCATCAGAAATATATTCGTGCACTAGCGTAATTCTTTTTTGGTAAATAAAAATCATCGGATTAAACCACATTATAATTTTTAAAAACTCAAACAATAATAAATCTAAAGAGTGCTTTTGAGTGCTATGTACTAACTCATGCGCAATTATTTGTTCTTTTTGATCTTCTGGAATTTCTTCTCCTAAAAAAATATAATTAAAAAACGAAAATGCTTTTGATTGATTCGGAATTAAAACCAAAGTATACCCTACTTTTCTTACAAGTTTATAAGAATTTATAAGCTTGAATATCTGTATTAATTTTGATAAAAAAACCACTGTAAAAACAATAACACCAATGGCAAATATGATATCGATATAATTTAAAGATTGATACCACGTTGATTTTTGAATAACAGTTTCTGGAGAAATAACGACTTCTGGTAAGTACACAATATATTCTTGCGGAACCGCTTTTTGAAATGTTGGTATTTTTATTAATGGTAATAAAAAGGACAGTATTGGTGTGCTTAACAAATACCATCTGTTTTTAGTGAAAAAGGTTTCTTTACTTAAAAAGAAATCATAAATAGTTAAAAACAATATTTGAAATAAGATTACTTGAATTATATAATTAATCATAGCATTTAATTTTTTATTCTTTCTTATTAACTTCTTTTAAAATAGACTCTAACTCTTTAACATCCATTTTGTTTTCTTTTACAAAAAAAGAAACCATACTTTTAAAAGACCCATTAAAATAACCATTCATTAATTTATGTAAACTCTGGTTGCTATAAGTTTCTTTGTCTATTATTGGGTAATACATAAAACCTCTACCTAACGGTTTGTGCGCTACAAATTCTTTATTTTCTAAAATTCTTACTATTGTAGAAACAGTATTGTATGCTGGTTTAGGTTCTGGTAAAACAGCTATAATTTCTTTTACAGAGGCTTCATTTAAATCCCACAATACTTGCATTATTTGCTCTTCTGCTTTTGTTAATTGTTTACTCATATTATAACTAAGTTTTTAGTTCAATAATACAAATATAACTAAAAAATTAGTTTAAACTAATTTTTTAGTTATAAATTGATGTAACAAACGCTTTATAACTTCGTCTTACAATAAAAGTACTTATGGATATTTTCTTACTAATAATAGGTTTCTTACTGGTTCTTTTAGGAATTGTAGGTTCATTTTTACCTGTTTTACCTGGTCCTTTAACAGGTTGGTTGGGTTTGTTAATCTTACATTTTACATCTGTAATAGCAACTAATTGGACTTTCTTAGGAATTACATTGGCAATTGCAATTCTAATTTGGGTATTAGATTATATAATTCCGGCAATAGGAACCAAACGTTTTGGTGGCAGTAAAAATGGTGTTTATGGCACAACAATAGGTTTATTTATAGGTTTGTTTTTTATTCCGATTCCTTTTGGTTTGTTAATTGGTGCTTTTTTTGGCGCATTAATTGGCGAACTTATGTATGATAGTAAAGATACAAACAGAGCTTTAAAGGCTTCTTTCGGTTCATTTATAGGAATTTTAGCTTCTGCAACTATAAAGTTTTCGGTATCTTTTGTTTTTGTAATTCTATTTCTGATGAAATTTTGGGAATACAAAGCTTCTTTTTTCTAATTCTAATTTTGATAAAAGATAGAAGTTTATAAAAAATTACGACATAAATTAGAGTTCTTTAAAAGCTTACAAATACACTTAGCCCTGATTGCAGCATTGTTTGAGCTCTTTTTTTATTCTTTTTCTGAATAAAAAAAAGCGAGTGCGTAAAGCAGGAATAGCTTCAAAAAAAGAAATTTTGTTGAGTTTAGAGCAAAAAAAAAGCGTCCCATTTAAGGGAAGCTTTCCATTGGTTAACAAAACCACGACACTTTTTATAAAGTGCCAAACAACACAACTAAATGCTACTTCAACAAAAAGTAGCGGGCAAATATACAACGTTTTATGATATCTACAAGAAATATTTATTATTTTCTTGAAATCTACAATTGTTAAATTCTTGAAAGATTGTATCTTTGCAGTCTTTAAAAATTTATCATTAATATATAAGAAATGCAATTATCAGAACAAGAAGTTGTACGTAGAGAAAAGCTTACAAAATTAAGAGATTTGGGTATCAACCCTTATCCTGCAGAATTATTTCCGGTAGATACCAATTCGAAAGAGATTAAAGAGAACTTTGCGGAAGATAAACAGGTGGTTATTGCAGGTAGATTAATGGTAATTAATATACAAGGTAAAGCCTCTTTTGCACAGTTACAAGATGGTGAAGGTAGAATTCAGCTTTATTTTAATAGAGATGAAATTTGTACTGGCGAAGACAAATCTTTATACAATAATGTCTTTAAGAAATTATTAGATTTAGGAGATTTTGTAGGAATTACCGGAACACTTTTTACAACCAAAGTTGGTGAAAAAACCGTTATGGTTAAAGATTTTAAGTTATTATCTAAAGCTTTAAAGCCTTTACCAATGCCAAAAGTAAAAGACGGTGTTACTTATGATGCGTTTACAGATCCAGAGATGCGTTACAGACAGCGTTATGCAGATTTAGTTGTAAACCCACATGTAAAAGAAGTTTTTATTAAAAGAACAAAATTGTTTAATGCAATGCGTTCTTTCTTTAATGATGCTGGTTATTTTGAAGTTGAAACGCCAGTTTTACAACCCATTCCTGGTGGTGCTGCGGCAAGACCATTTATTACACATCACAATTCTTTAGATATACCGTTATACATGAGAATTGCAAATGAGTTATATTTAAAAAGACTTATTGTTGGTGGTTTTGATGGTGTTTATGAGTTTTCTAAAAACTTTAGAAATGAAGGAATGGACAGAACACACAATCCTGAATTTACAGCTATGGAAATCTATGTTTCTTACAAAGATTACAACTGGATGATGGATTTCTGTGAGAAATTATTAGAACATTGTGCTATTGCGGTTAACGGTACTTCTGAAGCTACTTTTGGTGAACATAAAATTGATTTTAAAGCACCGTATGCTAGAGTTACAATGGCAGATTCTATTAAGCATTTTACTGGTTTCGACATTACAGGAAAAACAGAAGATGAAATTAGAGAAGCTGCTAAAGGCATGAATATTCCTGTTGATGAAACAATGGGTAAAGGAAAATTAATTGATGAAATTTTTGGTGAAAAATGTGAAGGAAACTACATTCAGCCAACATTTATTACAGATTATCCTAAAGAAATGTCGCCGCTTTGTAAAGAACATAGAGACAATCCTGAATTAACAGAACGTTTCGAATTAATGGTTTGCGGTAAAGAAATTGCAAATGCATATTCAGAATTAAACGACCCAATTGATCAAAGAGAACGTTTCGAACATCAGCTTAAATTGGCACAAAAAGGAGACGATGAAGCTACAGAGTTTATAGATCATGATTTCTTACGTTCTTTAGAATATGGTATGCCACCTACTTCTGGTATGGGAATTGGTATGGACAGGTTAATTATGTTTTTAACAAACAATCAATCGATACAAGAAGTACTTTTCTTTCCTCAAATGAGACCAGAGAAAAAAGCGCCTTCTATAGAATTAAACGACGAAGAAAAAGCGGTTTTAGCTATGATTGAAAAAGCAGGAAAAATAGATTTAAACGATTTAAAAGCACAATCTGGCTTATCTAATAAAAAATGGGATAAAACAATTAAAGGCTTAACTAAAAAAGAAGTTGCAAAAGTGAGCAAAACAGACGAAGGTTTGTTTGTAGAAGCTTTATAAAACTTCTAATTAAACATAAAATTTTAAAAAGGAACTACAGAAATGTAGTTCCTTTTTTATTTATATTTGATTTATGATATGTAAAAATTGTGAAGAAAAGCTAGAAAACGATGCCCAGTTTTGTGATAATTGTGGCGCCAAAGTTATTGTTAATAGAATTACGTTTAAACAACTTGTTACAGAGTTAGTTATTAATGTATTTGGTATTGATAGTAAGTTTTTCTTGACTCTTAAAAAAATGATTACTAGCCCAGATGAAGTTCTAACAGAATACCTTACAGGTGTTCGTAAAAAATACGTGAATCCGTTTGCTTTTTTAGCTATTGGTGCTGGTTTATCTCTTATTATATTTAATTATTTTGCAGACGACTTTATAAACATGCAAAGTAACTTTAGATCAGAAGATATAAGTAAACTTAAAGAAACTGCAAATTTAGATGTATCTGCATTTAAAAACGTATCTAAAGAAGAACTTCAAAAAATGGAGACAAATAAGAAAATGGCTCAGAAACAATTAGAGGTTTCAGAAAACATGATGCAGTTTATGCTTCATTATTACAACCTCTTAACCTTTTTGTTTTTACCATTTTATGCATTGTTAAGTAAATGGACTTATAGAAAACCACATAATTTTGGTGAACATATTGTAATGAATTCTTATTTATATGGTTTAACAACTTACTTTTCTATCATTGCTTTTATTGCTGCGATGTTAATTCATCCTTCAATTTACTTTTATAGTGTAATTGCATACATTCTATATTATTTATATGCTTTTAAAAAATTATACAACCTTTCTGTAGGTAAATCGGTTTTAAAATTTTTTAGATTTTTAATTGGTTTATTACTATTAGTAATTATATTATTGGTCTTAATAGGTATTGTAACTTTCATTTTAGCTAAGTTTGGTCTCACAAAAATATAATACAATAGATGAAAAAATATCCAACCATAATTGACAATATTTATGCTGAAATAAAAGACATTAAAGACGAAGGTAAAGTTGCCAACTACATACCAGAGTTAGGTTGTATTTCTGATGAAAATTTTGGTATTAGCATTACAACTATTGAAAAACAAAATTATGGTGTTGGTGATTTTGAAAAAAAGTTTTCTATCCAAAGTATTTCAAAAATCTTATCATTAACACTAGCTTATCAATTAGAAGGAGAAAACTTGTGGCAACGTGTAGATGTAGAGCCTTCTGGAAATCCATTTAATTCTTTACAACAATTAGAATCTGATAAAGGTATACCAAGAAATCCGTTTATAAATGCTGGTGCAATTGTAGTTTGCGATGTATTAATTGGTCATTTAAAAAATCCGAAAGAAGATTTTTTAGATTTTTGTAGAGAAATTGCAAACAATTACGATATTAATTACAACGAAAAAGTTGCTGAATCAGAAAAAAGAACTGGTTTTAGAAATGTTGCACTTTGTAATTTTATAAAATCTTTTGGTAACATTAAAAACAATGTAGATGATGTTTTAGATTTCTATTTTCATATCTGTTCTTTAGAGCTAACTTGTAAAGAGTTAACAGAAATCTTTATGTACTTAACAGAAGATAATTACACAACTCATAAAGGTAATTCGATTATTACTGAAAGCCAAACAAAAAGAATTAATGCAATAATGCTTACATGTGGTTTTTATGATGAATCTGGTGAGTTTTCTTTTCGTGTTGGTTTGCCAGGTAAATCTGGTGTTGGTGGTGGTATTGTAGCGATTCATCCAGATAAATATTGTATTGCTGTTTGGAGCCCTAAATTAAATGAAAAAGGAAATTCTTTTAAAGGAATGTTATTTTTAGAAAATTTTACAACAAAAACAGCTTCTTCTATTTTTTAACAGTACTAATACATATTTAAATTTCTATGAGTACATCTTTAAAAATTAACAAAAACGTTAAAGAAGTTTTTAGTTTTGATTCTTTTTTAGAAACTACTTTTAAAGATGATGTAAATGCAATTTGTTTGCAACGTTCTTTACAGGGTAATTTTGCTGAAATAATAGATAAAATAATTTGTATTGATAAAATTACAGTAATCAGTGCAAAAGATTTAGCAGCTTTAAAATTGACTAAAAAGGGAAATATAGCCAGAGAATTGCTTTTAAATGACATGAAAATGTTAGAAGAAAAAGGAGCTGCACCCGTTTTAAATATCATAAAAAATTATGATGCAGATGATAGTTACCCTTTTTTTCCTACGGATGTTTATTCTTTTCACGTAGACAAATCGCCGATACCAACGGCAACTTATCTTTGTACTTATTTCGGCGAAGCAAGTGAAATTGTTTCGAACTCTGAAGCAACACAAAAAATCTTGATTCCGGAAATACGAAAAGAATTATTAAAATTACACAACGGTAAAGAAGAAGGTTTTGAAACTTTTTTATCAGACTTTTATTTTGATTTGCATTACCAAGCAAATCCCAACGCACAAATTACAAATTTGGGCATTGGAAATTTCTGGAAATTAGCTGTAGATCATCCTACAAGCAAAGTTTTACCTTGTATACACAGAGCGCCAAAAGAAAAAGGGCAAACTCGTTTACTAATGATTTGTTAGGTGATTAGCCTTTAAACTTCATGCCTAAATGCACTACTTTTTTTGTTTCGAAAAAATCTTCTTCAAAATAATCTGGCAAATCATAAATTGTTGCAGAAGTATATAATTTAAGCTCTTCAGACAAATCACCTCCTTTTAAATATAAAATTCCGTTTTTTAAATCGTGATTTTGCTTTTTAGCAATTTTACCTTTTGTCCAACCAACAAAAGTTTCCATTTGTGCTACTGCTCTACTTACAATAAAATCGTAGGTGTCGTTAATTTCTTCTACTCTACAATTCGAAGTTTTTACGTTTTCTAAACCTAAGCCTTCTTTAACTTCATTTACAACTTTAATCTTTTTACCAATAGAATCTACTAAATGAAATTGAGTTTCTGGAAATAAAATTGCTAACGGAATTCCAGGAAAACCACCACCAGTACCAACATCCATAACTTTAGAACCTGGTTTAAACTGCATAACTTTTGCAATACCTAAAGAATGTAAAACGTGACGTAAATACAACTCGTCTATATCTTTTCTAGAAACAACATTAATTTTTAAATTCCAATCTTTGTACAATTCTTGCAACTTGCTAAATTGTGCTATTTGTGTTTCTGATAAATTTTTAAAATATTTGTGAATGATATCCATCTTTGTAATGTTTGAATTGCAAAAATAGTTATTGTTAACAAACAATTAGTAACAAAACCTGACGTTTATCATAAAAAGCAATTTCAAAAAGATTATTTTTGCAAATCAATATTAAAACACTGAATGAAAACAATAACTTTCTCTAGAGTCGATAAAGCTAAATTTTTTAGAACTCTAAATAAAAGAGTAAATACTTATTTTAAAGAAAATAACATCAAAAGAACCGGAAACTGGAAATTGTACTCAAAGGCAATTATTATGTTTTCTCTATTTTTAATTCCTTTTATACTAGTTTTAACTGTATCAATGCCACAATGGGCAATGGCTTTATTAATGGTTTTAACAGGTGTTGGTATGGCAGGCGTTGGAATGAATGTTATGCACGATGCGAACCACGAATCTTTCTCTAAAAGAAAATGGGTAAATAAACTAATGGGTAGCAGCATTTATATTTTAGCTGGTAACGTGTATAACTGGAAAGTGCAACACAATGTTTTACACCATACATTTACAAACGTAGAAGGTCATGACGAAGACATTGATGCGGGTAGAATAATACGTTTCTCACAACATTCTAAATGGTTTAACATTCATAAATTTCAAAAATATTATTCTATTTTCTTGTACGGTTTGTTAACAATAAACTGGGCAATAACTACAGATGTAAAACAAATGCGTAGGTATTTAAAAAGAAAATTATCTTATGGTAAATTTCCGAATCCTACAAAAGAATGGACAAAATTAGTAATCTCTAAAATAGCCTATTATGCACTATGGATTGCTTTACCAATTTTAGTATTAGATATTTCTTGGTGGAAAGTAATTATTGGCTTTTTTGTAATGCATTATACTGCTGGTATGATTTTGAGTTTGGTTTTTCAATTAGCACACATTGTACCAAATACAGACATGCCGTTACCAGATAAAGACGGTAATTTAGAACACACTTGGGCAGTCCATCAATTATATACCACATCTAACTTTGCTCCTAGCAATTGGTTGGTAAACTTCTATACGGGTGGTTTAAATCATCAAGTTGAACATCATATTTTTCCGCATATTTCTCATGTACATTATAATAAATTAGCTAAAATTGTAAAAGAAACTGCAAGTGAGTTTAATTTACCTTATAATGAATACGATACTATGCGTAAAGCAATTATAGAACATTTTAGACACTTAGGAGTTTTAGGAAAAAACCCAGAAATAGCATAACAAAAACACACAACTAACAGTAGTACACAATGAAACATCCATTATCGGACAGAATTAACAGTTTACCTGTTTCGCAAACATTAGCAATGGCTGCTAAAGCCAGAGAGTTAAAGGCAGAAGGAAAAGATATTATAAGTTTAAGTTTAGGAGAACCAGATTTTAACACTCCAGACTTTATAAAAGAAGCGGCAATAGAAGCTGTAAATCAAAACTATAATTCTTACACGCCGGTAGACGGTTATTTAGAGTTAAAAGAAGCAATTTGCACAAAATTTGAACGTGATAACAATATTAATTACAAACCAAGTCAAATTGTAGTTTCTACAGGTGCAAAACAGTCTATTGCAAATGTTGCTCAAGTATTGTTAAACCCAGGTGACGAAGTTTTATTACCTGCACCATATTGGGTTAGTTATTCTGCAATATCTATATTAAGTCAGGCTAAATTTGTTGAAATTCCGTCTTCAATAGACGACGATTTTAAAATTACGCCAGCACAATTAGAACGTGCAATTACGCCAAAAACAAAAATGATTTTCTTTAATTCGCCAAACAATCCAAGTGGTTCTATGTACAGCGAAGAAGAATACAGAGCTTTAGCAGCTGTATTAGAAAATCATCCGCAAGTTTATATATTATCAGATGAAATCTACGAACACATCAACTACGGTGCAAAGCCTTTTAGTTTTGCTGCCATAGAAAGCATGTACGATAGAACAATAACTGTAAATGGTTTAGCAAAAGCATTTGCCATGACAGGTTGGAGAATCGGTTATATTGGTGCCCCAGAATGGATTGCAAAAGCGTGTACTAAAATGCAAGGACAAGTTACTTCTGGTACAAACTGTATTGCGCAAAGAGCTGCAATTACAGCTGTATTAGCGCCAGTTTCTAAAATACAATATATGGTAGACGAGTTTAGAACTCGTAGAGATCTTGTTGTTGGTCTGTTAAGAGAAATAGAAGGTTTTAAAGTAAATGTACCAGAAGGTGCTTTTTACGTTTTCCCAGATATTTCTGCATTTTTTGGCAAAACAATAGACGGTGTTACCATTGAAAATGCAAGTGATTTTTCTTTATTTATTCTAGAAAAAGCAAATGTTGCAACAGTAACTGGTGAAGCCTTTGGTGCGCCAAATTGTATTAGAATGTCTTATGCAGCATCAGAATTGCAGTTAAGAGAAGCAATTAAAAGAATTAAAGAAGCTTTAAGTTAAAAGCAAAACATAAATTATTTAAAAATCCATCTTGTTTTAAGATGGATTTTTTTTGTTTTAGCGTGCCCTTTCAGGTCAGGCTTTTGCACTCGCTTTTTGTTCATACTTCACAAAAGAGCTCAAACAAATGCTGCAATCCTTCACGCATGCATACTTGCCAACTATTTTAAATAAGTTATTAAATAGAAATCATAACCAATGCAAATACAAATAAAGAAACTTGTAAAATAACTGCAGTTTGACTTTCTTGTCTTGTTTGATGATTAAAAACAAAGCTTTTTATTTTAGAAATAGACTTTCCTTTTTCTCTAGAAATACTATTTTTTATTTCTTTCTTATAACTAGAAGTTAAAATTCCTCTTTCTAATACGGTAGTTGATTGTAAATATTTCATGGTATTTGGTTTTATTGATTTATACTAAGAAGACGACATCTAACACTCTTTGTTACAGACTAAAAGTTTCTAAAAAGTAAAATAAATTCATTTTTCTAGCGTTGATGGTTTACGACAACGAGAAAAAAATTGATAAAAATTTTCCATCAACAACTAAATTGCATCTTATGCTTAAAAAATTCTTTATTATTTGCTCTGGTGCAGATAAAAATCTTCTAAATAATTGTGCCGACGGAGAACAAAATAAATATGTTGGTATTGGTGCAACTGTATTTTTTACAGCAATTATGGCTACAATTTCTGCAAGTTATGCGTTATATACTGTTTTCGATACTATTTTTACTGCTCTTATTTTTGGATTAGTTTGGGGTTTGCTAATTTTTAATTTAGACAGATTTATAGTAGCTACAATTAAAAAAAGAGATTCTAAATGGAAAGAGTTTTTACAAGCATCACCAAGAATTATATTGGCAATTATTATTGCAATAGTTATTTCTAAACCATTAGAGTTAAAGTTATTCGAAAAAGAGATCAATCAGGTTTTGTTAACAGAAAAAAATCAGATGACTTTAGATAACAAAACTCAAATAGCCGCACAATTTAATCCGGAAATCGCTAAAATTAATAACGAAATCGATGCTTTAAAAACTGAAATCGTCGAAAAAGAAATTACTACTAATGCGTTATATGACACTTATATTGCCGAAGCAGAAGGAAGAAAAGGAACCAAACTATTAGGTAAAGGACCTGTGTATAAAGAAAAGAGAGAAAAACACGATATTGCTTTGGCTGAATTAAACCAACTTAAAAAAGACAATGCTGCAAAAATAGAAACCAAAGAATTAGCAATTGCCGCTTTAATTGAAAATAAGAAATTAAATGAGACTAAAACACAACCTATCATTGCAAATTTTGACGGTTTAATGGCTCGAGTAAATGCATTAAACAAATTGCCTTGGTTGCCATCCTTTTTTATTTTCTTGTTGTTTTTAGCCATAGAAACATCTCCTATTTTTGCAAAGTTAATTGCTCCGAAAGGTGAATATGATTTTAAACTAGAAGAACAAGAATCTGCTATTAAAACTTGGGTGCAACAACAAGTACACCAAAGAGAAGTAATGTTGGCTACTGATATAGACTTGAACAATAAAGTCTATAAAGATATGGCCGAAGAAGAAGAATTGTATAAATACAAACAAAAAATGGCTCGCGATTTAATGAAATTGCAAGCCGATTCTTTTTATAAAAAGCAACAAAAAATGTTGTAATGCTATTTGTTGGCAGGTAGTTGCGTTAGCGATTGCAACGGCATCCTTTTTTGAGGTACGAAAAAAAGATATAGTGTAAAGCGCGACCTGAAAGGTAACGCCCAACTTCTCGATATAATTTTCTTTAAGAAATTTACTCGAAGCTGTTTACTCTTTTTCTGCCATTTTTTTAACGTAATCTGTAATAATTACAATTTGAGTTGGTCCTACTTTGCCTTCTATATATTTTGCATTTTCATGATCTAAAGAAATTCTACGAACTGCTGTACCTTGTTTGGCAACCATACTAGAACCTTTTACTTTTAAGTCTTTAATTAAAACAACAGAATCTCCGGCTTGCAAAATAGCACCGTTGGCATCTCTATGAATAATTTTTTCACTTTCGTCTAAATGATCTCCAGATTCTTTAGCGTAACGTAAATCGTCATCTTCTAAATACATCATATCTAACAAATCTTGTGGCCAACCTTCGTTTTTTAAGCGAGACAACATTCTCCAAGCGACAACTTTTACAGCTCTGTGTTCAGACCACATAGAATCATTTAAACAACGCCAATGATTGGCATCTGTAGCTTCTGGATTTTCTATTTGAGTTATACAAGTTTCGCAAGCTAACAAACTACCATCTACACCACCTGTAGAAGTTGGTTTTACTTCGTAAATTGATAAATTATTTGTTGCAGCACATAATTCGCATTTGTTACCGCTTCTGCTTTCTAATTCTTGTTGTAAACTCATTATTTATTTTTTATGCAGCAAAAGTACATTTTAAAATTAGTTATACTAATTACTTCTGCGCTTTTAAGATTAAAAGATTTTTACTGTTTTTAATTTCCGTTTGATTTAGCATCATTTTTACGTACTCGCCATTTAGGTATTTTTGAGCTTGGTCTTTATAATGCTTGCTAAATACACGACCAGATTGACCTGTGGGTATAATAGATAAACTATTTTCTACATCAGAAAAATCGACAACTCTTCTTGTAGATGGTCCTGCTTTTACTTTATAATATCCTGTAGAATCGATATCGTAAATTTGATTGTTTATTACTTGGTCTCCTCCATTGGTTGTAAACGGGCCAACATTAAAGTATTTTCTAAGCAAAGCTACTTCGCCAACAGCATGTTTGTGTTCTACGGTTAGTACTCTTTCCCATTTCCAGCCAGCAACATTGGCTCCTAATTGATTTTCTAAAAACTGAAATGCTTTTTTAAATGATGTAGTTACTATCTCTTGCTTGGTTTCTATTTTATTAACAGTATTCACATTATCCCACCAAACAGAATTTTCTCTTTTTGCTTGAACGGGCAACACTTTTTCTACAAAAGGCGTGTTAATAAATTGAAAATATCCTTTTTGCATTTCGTCTGCAAAAGTATTTTTTTGAAACTCGTAAATAAATCTATTATAAATTGTAGGCGCAACTTCTTCTTTGTCAAAATTACCTTGCCATTCTTTTAAAATAACTACTGCTGTTTTTTCACTTGCAGAAAAATCACGTTGATCTAATGCCGCTATTAAATCCTTAGAAATTTCTGGTATAACAGGCGATGTAACATCCATAAGCATTTTTGCCACATCTTCTTTAGACCAATCGTTTTTAGGAGTTAACAAATTTTCTATTCTTTTGGCTCTATCTTCTACTAAATAATAACCAGGATATAATTTATTCTGAATAGAATCTGGTTGATTATTTGCAGAATATACATAATTACTTATAGGGTTAATGGCTTGCGGATTATCATCAAAATCTATATAATTTAAAATCTCATCTGTACCAGAAGATCCGTTTAAAAATGTTTTTGTGTACAAAGAATCTCTGTAATTATACAATTTACCAGAAGCAAACCATGCAATATTATTTTTAGCATCTCCGTACATCATATTTAAACCAGGCGCATGCAGTTTACTTGCACCTTTTTTAAAATCTAATAAAGATTTTGCATGAGAAATTTCATAAGCAACATCCATTATTTGGTTTTCTAACTTGGTATAAATCCATTGCATTGCTATTGGTTTTTCTGTTTGTAATTGGTCTATAATTCCGTTCATTAACGGCCCATGTTTACTAACTTTTATTGTATATAAAGAATCTTTAGCGTCTTTAACTTTTAATCTTTTTTCAATTTTCTTGTAGTTTAGGACTTCATTTTTATACAAATATTGGTTTTCATTTTCTGGATTATTCTGTTCTACATAAAAATCGATATCATCGTTCTCGAACATTGTTAAACCATATGCGTAATCTTTATTATGTCCTAAAAGAGGAAAAGGAACTAATGCCAAATGAAAACCATACATTTCATAATTTGGAGTTTTAATATGTGCTTGATACCAAACAGAAGGTTGCGAATAACCAATATGAGGATCGTTTGCGAAAATTACCTTTCCGTTTTTTGTTTTATCTGCGCCAATAACCCAAGAATTACTTCCAATAAAAGGAGCTATTGGCAATACTGCTGTAAGATTTTGCATTGCTTCTGAAAAAGCACCTGTAATTTCTGCATTCTTTTCGTTAGGAATTAGTGTTAAGTTTTTATCTTCTACTCCAATCAATTCATTAAAATATGTACTGCCTAATTTTTCTTTAATTTCATTAAGCATTGGATCTGTTTTATGCGCAATCGCAAAACTAAAAGCCATATAACCAAAAACATTATACATATCTTTTAGCGTATATTTTTCTTTTTTTACACCAACCAATCGATATTCTATCGGTGTTGTTCCGTTTTCTATATATTGATTTATACCGTCTAAATAAGCCGTAGCCATTTTATAAGCTTCAGAATTCTTATCTAAATTTTGTATTGTTTTTTCTGATGCTTCTTCGATTCCTAAACCAGAAAATAGTTTGTCTGTTCGAATTAACTTTTCTCCGAAAATTTCAGCCAACCTTCCGGCAGCAATTCTTCTTATCAGTTCCATTTGCCACAATCTATCTTGCGCATGCACATAACCTAAAGCCAAGTAAGCATCTTTTTGGTTTTCTGCAGTTATGTGTGGTACACCTATTTCATCAAAATAAACCGCTACATCTTTTGTTGTATTTTTTAATTGTATTTCACCATTGTATGTTGGTTTTAAACTATTAAAATAAATCCAACTTGCTATTCCTAAACTTATTACTATAACAATTAAAATAGCTGCGATTTTTTTGATAATTTTCATCGAAATGTGTTTCATAAATCCAAAGATAATAGATTTAAGTTGTATTTTTGAAACTGATTATTAAATCATACTTCATGAAAAAAATTCAAATGGTAGACCTTCAAGGTCAGTATGCAAAAATTAAAGACTCTGTAAATAATTCTATAGAACAAGTACTAAATACATCGGCTTATATTAATGGTCCTTTGGTTCATGAATTTCAAGCAGATTTAGAAAAATATTTAGGTGTTAAACACGTAATACCTTGTGCAAATGGTACAGATGCATTGCAAATAGCAATGATGGGCTTAGGTTTAGAACAAGGTGATGAAGTTATAACTGCAGATTTTACGTTTGCTGCAACTGTAGAAGTAATTGCACTATTAAAACTAACACCAGTTTTAGTTGATGTAGATGAAGATACTTTTAATATTAATATTGATGCACTAAAAAAAGCAATTACACCAAAAACAAAAGCTATTGTGCCAGTTCATTTATTTGGACAAGTTGCCAATATGGATGCAGTAATGGAAATTGCAAAAGAACATAATTTGTTTGTTATTGAAGATAATGCACAAGCAATTGGTGCTAATTATACTTTTAAAAACGGTAAAAAACAAAAAGCTGGTACTATTGGTAATGTAGGTACAACCTCATTTTTTCCTTCTAAAAACTTAGGTTGTTACGGAGATGGTGGTGCTATTTTTACAAATGATGATGCACTTGCACATACAATTAGAGGAATTGTAAATCACGGAATGTACACACGTTATTACCATGATGTTGTTGGCGTAAACTCTAGATTAGATTCTATACAAGCTGGTGTTTTAAAAGCAAAATTACCGCTTTTAGATAGTTATTGTAATGCAAGAAGAAATGCTGCTAGGTTTTACAACAAAGCATTTGCAAACAATCCTAATATTATTACACCAACCACAAAATCAAACGCGACTAACAGTTGCGGTGAAATTTGTGATGTTTGTGATTGTCATGTTTTTCATCAATACACATTGCAAATTACAAATGGCAAAAGAGATGAACTACACAAGCACTTGTTAGACAACGGTATTCCTAATGCAATTTATTACCCTGTTGCTTTACACGCACAAAAAGCATATAAAGACGATAGATATAATGAAACGGATTTTCCTGTTACTAACAAGCTAATTCAAACGGTAATTTCTTTACCAATGCACACAGAATTAGATACAGAGCAATTAGAATTTATAACAAATACAATAAATAACTTTATTAAATAACAACTTTCTATGAAAAAGATATTGGTTACAGGTGGTTTAGGTTTTATTGGTTCGCATACAGTTGTAGAACTTCAAGAAAAAGGTTTTGAAGTAGTTATTATAGACGACTTATCGAACACTACGCTTAGTGTTTTAGATAATATTGCTGATATAACTGGTACTAAACCAGAGTTTCATCAAATTGATTTACGTATTAAAAGTGATGTAAATAATTTCTTTAAAAACAATAAAGTTGACGGAATTATCCATTTCGCAGCTTTTAAAGCTGTTGGAGAAAGTGTTCAAAATCCTTTAGATTATTACGAAAACAACATTGGTAGTTTGGTTTACATTTTGCAAGAAATGCGAGATAGAAATATCGATAACTTTATCTTTTCTTCTTCTTGTACTGTATATGGGCAAGCAGATGAATTACCAATTACCGAAAATGCACCTGTTAAAAAAGCTGAATCTACTTACGGAAATACCAAACAAATAGGAGAAGAAATTATACAAGAAACCTGTAAAGCACATGGCATAAATGCAATTGCTTTGCGTTATTTTAATCCTATTGGTGCGCACGAAAGTATTAAAATTGGTGAGTTACCTATTGGTGTTCCTCAAAATTTAATTCCGTATGTTACACAAACCGCAGCAGGAATAAGAAAAGAATTATCAGTTTTTGGTGATGATTACAATACAACAGATGGTACAGCAGTAAGAGATTATATTCATGTGGTTGACTTAGCCAAAGCACATATTGCAGCATTACAACGTCTGTTAGAGAAAATCAACAAAGAAAAATTTGAGTATTTTAATGTTGGTACAGGTACTGGAAGCTCTGTTTTAGAAGTAATTAAAGCTTTTGAAAAAGCCGCTAAAAAATCTTTAAATTATAAAATTGTTGGCAGAAGAGAAGGCGATATAACAGCTGCTTATGCAGATACAACTATTGCCAATAAAGAATTAAATTGGCAGACAGAAAAATCTTTAGAAGAAGCATTAGCATCTGCCTGGAAATGGCAACAGCAACAAAATAAATAGCTTTTTTAAAAAAACAAATTCTAGAAGAAATCACTATAAATTGACGTATTTTATGTTAATTTATGGTGATTTTTTGTGTTTTTTATCAAAAATTAACCAAAAATGAGTTTTTATATGACAATTATATTCCGCTAGCATTATCATATTTACAATTGCAACCAACTTCTATTTTCAGATTCTTATTTCTAGCGTTTATCTTAGGGTTTTAACACTTATAAATTGACATCGCTTTTTTATCGCTCTAACTTTGCAGCATATTAATTACAATGATACTAGAAAACATGAAACTGATTAAAATTAAAAGAAAAACACGTTTAGAAAAGCGTTACACACCAAAAATGGGTAGACTTCACACAAACGTAACTTACATTAAAAAAACAATTCTAAATGTAATACCTATTAAAACGGTACATAAATATAGAGAAACATATTACGGTCAAATAAAAGATTGTAGCGATTGTATTTTAGCTAAATAAAAGTTCAAATCTCAAAACAAATGTTTTGAGATTTTTTTTTAGTTATAATTTAACAGCAAAACAATAAATCTTCACTTTCTATTTTAGTAACTTTAAAGTCTTAAAATCAACTAAAATGAAAAAAATATGTATTGCTTTTATAGCAATTGCAAGTTTTATAGCTTGTAACAATTCTTCCAAAGAAAAAACAAAAGAGCTTCGTGTTAATTACAAAAAAATCGAATTAGACAATGGTTTAGATGTAATTTTTCATGTAGACAAATCAGATCCTGTTGTTGCAGTAGAACTAATGGTTCATGTTGGTTCTGCAAGAGAAAAAGAAGGTAGAACAGGTTTTGCTCATTTATTTGAACACTTACTATTTCTAGAATCAGAAAACTTAGGAAAAGGTGGTTTAGATAAAATGAGTGCAAGAATTGGTGGTTCTGGGGCTAATGGTTCTACTTCTAGAGACAGAACAAACTACTTACAAACAGTACCAAAAGATGCTTTAGAAAAAATGATTTGGGCAGAGGCAGACAAACTTGGGTATTTTATAAATACGGTTACAGAACCTGTTTTAGCAAAAGAAAAACAAGTTGTAAAAAACGAAAAAAGACAAAGTGTAGATAACCGACCATACGGACACAATCAATACGTAATCGGTAAAAACTTGTACCCAAAAAATCATCCTTACAATTGGCAAGTAATTGGTTCTTTAGAAGATTTACAAAATGCAACTTTACAAGATGTAAAAGATTTTTACAAGAAATGGTATGTGCCAAATAATGCTACTTTAGTACTTTCTGGAGATATTAATATCGAAGAAGCAACAAAATGGGTTCATAAATATTTTGATGAAATTCCTAAAGGAGAAGAAATTCCGGCTTTAGAGAAAAAACCGGGTGAAGTTAAAGAAACAAAGTTTTTATATTACGAAGACAATTTTGCCAGAGTACCACAATTAACAATGGTTTGGCCAAGTGTAGAAATGTATCACGAAGATTCTTATGCTTTAGAAGTTTTAACTCAGTATTTATCAGACGGAAAATCTGCACCACTTAACACTGTTTTAGTAGACGATTTAAAATTAACATCTAACACAGTGATGTATAATTACGCATCTGAATTGGCTGGTGAAACTCAATTAATTGTTAGAGCTTTTAACGGTAAAAATTTAGATGAAGTAAAAGCAGGTATCGAAAAGGGTTTTGCAAAGTTTGAATCTGAAGGTATTTCTGATAAAGATTTACAAAGAATAAAAGCAGGACAAGAAACTCAATTTTATTTAGGTTTATCGAGTGTTTTAGGGAAAGGATCTAACTTAGCTTCTAATAATACATATTTAGGAAATCCTGGTTTTGCTACAGAAGATATCAAAAAAACACTGGCAGTTACTAAAGACGATGTAATGCGTGTTTACAATACGTATATTAAAGATAAAAATTACATTGCTACTAGTTTTGTTCCTAAAAACAGCGCAGAACTTGCCCTTAAAGGTTCTACTTTGGCAAATGTTATAGAAGAAAAAATTGTTAATGGCGCAGAAGAAACTTTTGACCCTAAAATTGCAGCTACCTATAAGAAAACTCCATCTTCTTTCGATAGAAGTATAGAACCAGAATATGGTAAAGCACCCTCATTAGCAGTGCCAAAAGTTTACGAAGCAGGTTTAGAAAATGGTTTAAAAATTTACGGGATCGAAAATAACGAAGTTCCATTAGTGCGTTTTAACTTGACTATTGATGGTGGACAGTTATTAGAATCTTTAGATAAATTGGGTGTCGCTAATTTAACTGCGGACTTGTTAAATAAAGGAACTAAAAACAAAAGCGTACAACAATTAGAAGAAGCTATTCAAGAATTAGGTGCTTCTATCTACATTTACGCAACTAAAGAAAACATTACTTTAAGCGGAACAACTTTAGCTAAAAACTATACCAAAACTTTGGCTTTAGCGCAGGAAATGTTGTTAGAACCAAGATTTGATGAAACAGAATTTGCATTACTTAAAAAAGCGACTATTTCTAATTTAAGACAACAAGAAGCAAGTCCAAACTCGGTTGCAAGAAATGCATACAAAACTCTAATTTATGGTGAAGACAACATCCGATCTAAAAACACATTGGGTACAATTTCATCAGTAGAAAATATCTCTATAGAAGATTTAAAAGAATACTATAACAACTACATTTCTCCTTCTGTTGCAAAAATGTTAGTTGTTGGTGACATTACAGAAGAAACTGTGGTAAATTCTCTGGCTTCTTTAAACACAAACTGGCACTCAAAAGCTGTTACAATTCCGGAATATAAAACACCAGATGCTCCTAACAAACCTGTTGTTTATTTTTATGATATACCAAATGCAAAACAATCTGTTTTACAATTTGGCGCACCAGCGTTAGCGGCAACAGATAAAGATTACTACGCTGCTTCTGTTATGAATTATATTCTTGGTGGTGGTGGTTTTGCGTCTCGTTTAACGCAAGAATTAAGAGAAGGAAAAGGTTATACTTACGGTATTCGTTCTGGTTTTTCAGGAACAAAAGCAAAAGGAACTTTTACAATTTCTAGTGGTGTAAGATCTAATGTTACTTTAGAATCTGCACAAGCAGTTAAGAAAATTTTAGAAGAGTATCCTACAACATTTTCTGATAAAGATTTAGAAACAACCAAAGGTTTCTTAATTAAAAGTAATGCCAGAGCTTTCGAAACTGCTGGTGCTAAATTAAGAATGTTATCTAATATTGCAAATTACGGTATGAAAGCAGATTATATAAGCGATCGAGAAGAAACCGTGAATAACATGACCAAAGAAAGAATTTCTGAATTGGCAAACACATATGTAAATCCTAATAAAATGATTTGGTTAATTGTTGGTGATGCAGAAACACAATTAAATCGTATGAAAGAATTAGGGTATGGTGAACCTATTTTATTGAACGAAAGACAAAAGAAAATTAAGAATTAAAGTCTTAATTTATTAGAATAAAAAATCCCAATTTCAAAAGTATTGAAATTGGGATTTTTATTATTTGAAAATTCCTTTATTTATTCTGCTAAAACAGCTCCACTTGCAGTAACAGATCTATCTATTTTACGCATTAATCCTTGTAATACTTTACCTGGCCCTACTTCTATAAACTCTGTTCCTCCATCAGCAATCATTGCTTGTACACATTGCGTCCATTTTACTGGTGCCGTTAGTTGTGCTATTAAATTCTCTTTAATTTCTTCTGGATTAGTAACTGCTTTTGCTACTACATTTTGATATACAGCACAGGTTGGCTCACTAAAAGTAGTTGCTTTAATTGCTGCTGCTAATTCTTCTCTTGCAGGCTCCATCATTGGTGAATGGAATGCACCACCAACAGGTAACAACAATGCTCTTCTTGCTCCTTTTTCTGTTAAAACCTCACAGGCTTTTTCTACTGCTTCTATTTCTCCAGAAATAACTAATTGTCCCGGACAATTGTAATTTGCAGCAACTACTACTCCATCTATAGCTGCACAAGTATCTTCTACAACCTCATCTGCTAACCCTAAAACTGCTGCCATTGTAGACGGTGCAATTTCACAGGCTTTTTGCATTGCTAAAGCTCTTTTAGAAACCAATGTCAATCCGTCTTCAAAAGATAAAACTCCGTTAGCAACTAAAGCAGATAATTCCCCTAAAGAATGTCCTGCAACCATTTCTGGTTTAAAAGAATCTCCTAAAACTTTTGCTAAAATTACCGAATGTAAAAAAATAGCAGGCTGTGTAACTTTTGTTTCTTTTAATTGCTCTGCAGTACCTTCGAACATAATATCAGTAATAGAAAACCCCAATATATCATTTGCTTTTTCGAAATATTCTTGGGCTAATGCAGATTTCTCATACAAATCCAATCCCATTCCTGTAAACTGTGCTCCTTGTCCCGGAAAAATATATGCTTTCATTTTTATTCTTTTTTTGTTGTTTGTGGCGCAAAAATAACCTTTTTATTAGAGACTGTAAAACTACTATTTTTATCAAAAAAAGCATATAATTATTCATGTACTAAATTAACTTTGTTTAATACATTAGTTTTTTCATGAAACAAAACTAATATTTAGTACCTTCGTTCTTATGAGAGAAAAAGACAGACAATTAGCAGATACAATATACCTTACGTTGGCGGCATTATTTATTGCTTCTTTGGTTGCTTCTAATTTGATTTTTCAAAAATTCTTTTATTGGGAACCCTTTGGTCTTTATAAATTTGAGGTTTCTGTTGGTATCTTGCCGTATCCTATTACTTTTTTAATTACAGATATTTTATCAGAAATTTATGGTAAAAAGAAAGCGAATCAAGTGGTAATTGCTGGTATTTTCGCTTCCTTTTTTTCGATGCTAATTATTTTAGTAGCAGATTTTGCACCTGCAATAGAGAACTCTCCTATTAATAATAATGAATTTCATAAAGTGTTTGGTCTCTCTCCGCTTGCTGTTTTTGCTTCGATGATGGCTTATTTGTGTGCGCAATTTGTAGACATCAAAATTTTTCATTTCTGGAAAAAGAAAACCAACGGCAAACATCTTTGGTTACGCAATAACTTTTCTACTTTTGCCTCGCAATTTATAGACACTTTTACAGTACTATTTTTATTATCTTCTTTTAAAATTTTACCGTGGTCTATATTTACTAGCTTACTAATTAGTGGCTTTTTATTCAAAGTTATTGTAGCAGCATTAGATACTCCGATTTTATATGGCTTGGTTTATTTATTTCGAAAAAGGTTTCATTTAAAAATTGGAGAAGAAATTTTGTAATTGAATTAAAATTACTACGTCTAAAAGAGTACAAACAATTTATAAAAATGAAAAAACTAGCATTCTTCCTTTTCGTATCTTTTAGCTTTATGCAATTACAAGCACAAACTTCTATTTTTAATAATTTATTAGAAACACACGTTTCTAAACAAGGTTTGGTAAATTATAAAAACTTTAAAGCAGACGAGGCAAAATTAAATACATACATTTCTTACTTAGAAAAAACAAAACCAACTTCTTCTTGGTCTGTTGCTAAACAAAAAGCTTTTTGGATAAATGCCTATAATGCTTATACTTTAAAAATAATTTTAGACAATTACCCATTAAAAAGTATTACCGATATTAAAGAAGATGGAAAAACTGCTTGGAAAATTCCCTTTGCCAAAGTTGGTGGAAAGACCTATACTTTAGACCATATAGAACACGAAATTTTACGTAAAAATTTATTCGACCCAAGAATTCATGTGGGTGTTAATTGTGCATCGGGCTCTTGTCCTAAATTAGCAAATATGGCTTTTACGGAGCAAAATATTGATTCCGCTTTAGAAAAATTAATGACAGCGTTTGTAAATGATAGCTCTAGAAACAAGTTATCAGAAAAAAAAGTAAAAATTTCTTCAATATTTAATTGGTTTAAAGATGATTTTACAAAAGAAGGGTCTGTTATCGATTATTTAAATAAATATGCTGATATCAAAATCAATAAAAAAGCAAAAATCAGTTACTTAAATTACGATTGGAGCTTGAACGAAAAATAGCATTTCTAAAATGCTATTTTTGTTTGAAAACTATTTGTATCTTTCAATTTCAATTCAAAAAAACAAAGAATGTCAAAAACATATTACGACGCATCAGATTTAAGAAAATTCGGAAAAATAACGGAATGGAGCGAAGAATTAGGAAATAAATTTTTTGATTATTACGGTAAAGTTTTTGAAGAGGGTGCGTTAACTGCTCGCGAAAAATCTTTAATTGCCTTAGCCGTTGCACATACAGAACAATGTCCGTATTGTATAGATGCTTACACTAAAGATGGTTTGCAACGTGGGATTACAAAACCCGAAATGATGGAAGCGATACATGTGGGTGCTGCCATTAAAAGTGGTGCGACTTTAGTACACGGTGTGCAAATGATGAATAAAGTAAACAAATTAGAAATGTAAATAGAGTGCCAAAAATGTTCATTCGTTTTTGTGTGAATTGCTTATTTCCGCGCAAGCATGCATCTAAAAACATTTATATTTTATCAATCTAAAACCGAAAAACAAATTTCTTCGTAAATACTACGAACAATTTTTTATTTAAAATAAAGCGAAACATGCAAACGGTTTACAGATAAAGGTAACCAAAAACCAACTGAAAACTGCAACTGCTAAAGAATATTAAAAAATAAATGGCTACAAAATCATTAAAAGCAAGAAATAACGATATTGCTAATACGTCTCGTCAAATGGAAATTCTTTCTAGCGGCATATTTGCTAACGGAGAATTACCAACTTTTGCTGCTAAAATTAAAGAAACAAATCAGTTTCCTTTACGTCCTAAAAAATTAGAAATTTTACAAATAAACTTAGGTTATATGTGTAACCAAGTTTGCGAGCATTGTCATGTAGATGCTGGTCCAGATCGTAAAGAAATCATGACGGTAGAAACCATGCAACAGTGTTTAGATGTTATTAAAAAAACAGAAGCACATACGCTAGATTTAACTGGTGGTGCACCAGAAATGAATCCTAATTTTAGATGGTTTGTAGAAGAAGCTTCTAAAGCCGGAATTAAAGATTTTATTGTGCGTTCTAACTTAACAATTATTAGAGCTAATAAAAAGTACTACGATTTACCAGAGTTTTTCAAAAAACACAATGTACATGTTGTTTCTTCGATGCCACATTGGACGCGTGGAAAAACAGATAAGCAACGTGGTGATGGTGTTTTTGATAAATCAATTAAAGCTTTACAAGAATTAAATGCTGTAGGTTATGGTATGCCGGGTTCTAATTTAAAGTTAGATTTGGTTTACAATCCATCAGGAGCCTTTTTACCAGGAGATCAAATGGCATTAGAAAACGATTTTAAGAAAGCTTTAAAAGCCGATTTTGACATTGATTTTCATAGTTTGTTTGCCATTACAAATTTACCAATTAGTCGTTTTTTAGATTACTTAATTGCTTCAGATAATTACGAAGATTATATGCATTCTTTATTAGATGCTTACAATCCTGCGGCTGTAGAAAATGTAATGTGTACAAACACAATTTCTATAAGTTGGGACGGTTGGTTGTATGATTGTGATTTTAACCAAATGCTAAATTTAAAAGTTGCTAGTAAAGTAAAGCACGTTTCTGATTATAACGAAGAATTATTACAAAATAGAAATATTATTATCAATCAGCATTGTTATGGTTGTACCGCCGGTGCAGGAAGTAGTTGCCAAGGAGTTGTAGCGTAATCTATGAATCAAAAAACCGCCTTATTAATTTTTGCAAATTCAGCAGCTAAAGAAGTAGAAAGAAAAGAATTTCTATCTGCAGAGATTTTTAGTGCTTTAAACAAGCAGACTTTAAAAACGGCTAAAAAATCGAAACTCCCTTATTTTGTTATTTCAGAAAAAGAACAAACAGGAGCTTCTTTTGGTGAACGTTTTACCAATGCTATCGATTTAATTTTTAAAAAAGGGTTTGATAATGTTATTACCATTGGTAATGATACACCTCATTTAAAAACAAAGCATTTATTAGATGCGAATACATCTTTAACAAAAAAACAACTTGTTATAGGGCCTTCTAAAGATGGTGGATTTTATTTAATGGGACTTAAAAAGGCACATTTTAATAAAGAAACCTTTTTAAAATTACCATGGCAAACTAATAAACTACAAGCGTCTATTGGTGCGATTTCGACAATTAAAAAAGAACAAATCTCTTTTTTAGAGTTGTTAATAGACATTGATGCGCAAGAAGATATTAAAACGATTTTACAAAGTTTTAAAACACTTTCTTTAGATGTTTTACTACTTTTAAAGAAAACAATTTTTGCTATTAAAATATACAATATTAGCAAGGTTTCGTTTTATAAAACCTCTTCATTTACTAAAAACTACAACAAGGGTTCTCCCCTATTTTTTGCGTATCTATAATTTTAGTATTGTTTAACAATACAAATCAACCTTATTTTACACAAAAATTCACTCGATGAAATACATTACTATGTGTATACTTATGCTTGTTACAAGCATAAGTTTTGCACAACAAAAAATTACAGGAACTATTACTGATAAAAGTTCTGGCGAAGTGTTACCATACGTTAGCATTAAAGCTATAAATACAAACGGAACAACTTCAGATTTAAATGGTAATTATACCATAACTATTTCTAAAAACACCCAATTTTTAACATTTAGCTACTTAGGTTACCAACCTAAAAAAGTAGCCATTAATAATAACACTGCAATAGATATCGCTTTAGAAGAACTTGCAACTAGTTTAAATGAAGTTGTTGTAACTGCTTTAGGTGTAAACAGGCAAACCAAAGAATTAGGTTATGTGGTTCAAGAAATCAAATCTAAGGATATTAACGAAGTAAAAACACCTAACTTTTTAGACAATTTATCTGGTAAATTAGCAGGTGTTACGGTATCACAAGGCGCAACTGGCGTTGGTTCTTCTTCTAAAATTACCATTCGTGGTGAGGCTTCTTTTTCTAACAACAATCCGTTATTCGTGGTAGACGGAACGCCAATTAACAACAATACTGTTTTCAATTTTACCAATGAAGCCGCTGCCGGATTCCAAGAAATAGATTTCGGAAATGGTGCTATGGAAGTAAATGCGGATGACATTGCATCTGTAACCGTTTTAAAAGGGCCAAGTGCCGCAGCATTATATGGTACAAGAGCTTCTAACGGTGTTATTGTGATCAAGACAAAAGATGGTAGCAAAAAGAAAGGTTTGGGCGTAAGCATTAACTCTTCTATTACTTTTGATAATGCTTTTCGTTTGCCAGATTTTCAAAATGAATATGGTCAAGGAAATGCTGGCAACTTCGAATATGTAGATGGCTTAGGTGGCGGTACTAACGATTTAATCACCTACTCTTGGGGACCTCGATTAGATGCTGGTAATTTTATAGCTCAGTTCGATTCGCCTGTAACTTTACAAGACGGAACTGTTGTGCGAGGTGGAGATACATCGCTGTATTCTAGCGAAAATATAACGCCTACGTTATTTAAATCGAACCCAGATAATTTAAAAGACTTTTATCAAACAGGGATTACAACCGTAAATAATGTTGCTATAACCAATACTTTTGATACAGGTTCTTATAGATTATCACTAACCGATTTAGATAGCGAATCTATTATACCTGGTGTAAATTTAGAACGAAAAACGGCAGCGTTAAAAATGACCTTTCGTCCAACAGAAAATACAAAAATTACGAGTAGTGTAAATTATGTAAATTCTAGCAGTGATAATAGACCAGCTAATGGTTACGGTAGTGAAAACGTAAATTATTCTTTAGTAGCTTGGGGACCTCGTTCTCTAGACATCAACAGTTTAAAAAATTATTGGCAACCAGGTTTAGAAGGCGTGCAACAATATTCATTTAACTATACCTATTTCGATAATCCGTATTTTATTTTAAAAGAAAATACCAATTCTTTTAACAGAGATCGTGTTTTTGGTAATGTCACCATCAACCATAATTTTACAGAGAACTTAAGTGTTTCTTTGCGTTCTGGAATGGATTATTCATCAGAAAAAAGACAATTTAAACGTAATTTTAGTTCTAATCGTTTTAAAAACGGAGCGTATGCAAAACATGATGTTTTTTATCGAGAAATTAATACCGATTTTTTAATAAACTACAAAAACACCTTTGGTAATTTTACTTTTGATGCTTCTTTTGGTGGTAACAGATTAGATCAAACGGCATCAACAAAACAATCGCAAACAACCAATTTGGCACAACCTGGTATTTTTAGTTTAAACAATGCCGCTTCTCCGATAGAAGTGTTTCAATTTGATTCTAAAAAGAGAATTAATTCGTTATACGGAATTGCAAAATTTGGTTATAAGAACTTTTTATACTTAGATATTACAGGTAGAAATGATTGGTCTAGCGCATTGGCAACTCCTTTTTCTGTAGATGGTACTTCTTTCTTTTATCCTTCTGTATCCTCTAGTTTTATACTTTCGAATTATACAGAATTACCAGAAAGTATTTCGTTTGCAAAACTAAGAGCTAGTGTTGCACAGGTTGGTAATGATACCAATCCATACCAAACTTCTGGTGCTTTTGTGTCGCAGACTACTTTTAATGGGCAACCTACTTTTAGCAATCAAGATTTTATACCAAACGCAAACTTAAAACCAGAATTAACTACGTCTTATGAAATTGGTGCAGACATCCGTTTTTTTAGAGATCGTTTAAATTTTGATTTTACATATTACAACGCAACTACCAAAGACCAAATTATTTCTTTACCGATTGCAATTTCTTCAGGTTACAATCAACAAGTAATCAATGGCGGAAAAGTAAACACCAAAGGAATCGAAATTATCTTAGGCGGAACCCCAATTAAAACAGCCAATTTTAAATGGAATACCACTTTCAACTTTGCTACAAACAAATCTACCATTAAAGATTTGCCACAAGATGAAGGTAGACTAACATTGGCGTATAGTAGAATTTACAATAGTGCCAACCAAACCGTATGGTTTCAAGTAGAAGAAGGCGGACAAGTAGGAGATTTATACGGTACGGGTTATCAGAAAAATGAAAATGGTGAGTTTTTAATTGATGATAATGGGCGTTACATAGCCAATAACGAGTTGATAAAATTAGGAAACTACAATCCTGATTTTACTTTGGGTTGGAACAATAGTTTTGCATATAAAAACTGGAATGCCAATTTCTTATTTGATTGGAGACAAGGTGGCGAAATTGTGTCTAGAACTAGCGCTTTGGGTAATGTTGGTGGCCAATTGGCAGAAACTTCTTTTAGACCAGATGCAGGTATTGTGGCGCAAGGTGTTAATGTAAATACTGGCCAACCAAACACTGTTGCTGTTTCTGCAGAAAGTTATTACAGACAATATTATGATAGAAATCATGAAGAAAACAATGTATACGATGCTTCTTATTTAAAACTTCGTCAGTTTTCTATTGGTTATACTTTAAATTTAGCAGAAGGCTTTTTAGGTTTAAAAGACACTTCTACCATGAACTTTTCTTTTATCGGTAACAACATATTTGTTATTACAGAAAATCCGCATTTCGATCCAGAACAATTGGCAGTTCAAGGCAATGGTTTTGTAAGCGGTGTAGAAGACATGAGTTATGCTACAAGTAGAAGTTTCGGTTTTAAAGTAGGATTTAATTTTTAAGAAAGCACCATGAAAAAACACATATACATCCTTGCAATTTTTGCGATAATCTTTGCAAGTTGCACCACAGATTTTGAAGAAATAAATACCAATCCAAACGCACCAGTTGCGGTACAGCCAAACCTCTTGTTAAGACAAGTACTTTATAATTTTGGCGAAAACATGAGTTACGAAGGTTTTGTTGCGGGAGATTTACTGGCACAACACCGTACAGCTTTAGATTTTAATTTGTTTGATAGACACGATTTAAAAAGTCCGCAATTAGGTGGTAATCCTTGGAGTATTTTTTACACCAATTTACGCGACAACGAAATCATTTTAAAACAATCCAAAGAAACACCTGCCTTTGCGGTTTATGAAGGTCCTGCTTTAATTTTAAAAGCATATATGGCTGCCGGATTAACAGACTTATTTGGCGATGTGCCTTATTTTGAAGCTTTTAATGGTATCGAAGGAACGGTAACCCCTGTTTACGATTTACAAGAAGACATTTATCAAAATGAAAACGGAATTTTAGACAATTTAGACAAAGGAGTCGCAGCAATAAATGCGTATACAGGTTCAATACCTTTAGAAGGTGATATTATATACAATGGTAATTTAAATCGATGGATTCAGTTTGCAAACTCGCTAAAAATAAAATACCTCATCCGTATTTCTGCAAAAGTAGATGTAGCTGCACAATTACAAGCTTTGTTTAACAATGGTAACTACATTCAATCCAATTCAGAAAATGCTGTTTTCGATTTCACAAATTCAGAACCAAACAGTTTTAGATTGGCGCAATTAAGAGTTGGAGATTTTAACAACTTTGTACTTTCGGAAACGATGGAAGAAGTGTTAACCGATTTAGAAGACACCAGAATCAATACCTTTTTTAGACCTTTTGCAAACGCAACGGGTAATGATTATAACGGATTGATAAACGGTATTGATGCATCCTCAACATCGGTTGCTTTGTCAGATTATTCTTTGGCTGGTACTGCTTTTAGAGAAGACACATCTAGTTTAGATGCTAATTTTATGACTGCTTGGGAGACCAACTTTTTATTAGCCGAAGCTGCAGCAAAAGGATTTATAAATGCTGATGCAGAAACGTTGTACAACAGAGGTGTAACGCAAGCTTTTGAGTTTTGGAACACCGATTTACCTGCAACTTATTTAGCAACAAATGCAAATTACAACGCAGCAAACAGCACGCCGTTAAACCAAATAATTACCCAAAAATGGATTGCATCACTAATAAATGGTTACGAAGGTTGGATAGAATATAGACGTACTGGTTTTCCGGTATTAAAAGATGTGTCTGCAAGTTTAAACGCAGGTTTAATTCCGGTACGAATGCCGTATCCTGCAGAAGCAGCAAGTTTAAATTCAGAAAATTATAACAAAGCAGCAGCGGCTACAAACGGCAACAGTTTGGATGCTAAAGTTTGGTGGAACGAATAAAGTATGGATGTAATACATTGGCAATGGTTATTGGTTATAAGTTCAAGTCTTATCTTGTTCTTATTATCGCCGTATGCAAAAACAACGTCGCAGTTTTTTAAAGCAGTCCATAAAAAGAAAGCGCCAAATACAGCTGTATTAACAGGTAGTTTAATCATTTCTTGGATTTTTGCGAAAAGCATTACCAATGCAGCCAACTTAGGTTTGGCTTTTGGTTTGGTTGGTGGTGTTGCGTACGCAGGTTATTACCTTTCTTTTGCCATTGCTGGTATTATTATTTATCAATTAAGAACTGTTGGTGGTTTTACAAGTATTCATCAATTTCTAATATCAAAATTTGGTAAAAAAGCCATGGCAATCTTTTCGATTTTAATTGCTTTTCGACTTTTTAATGAAGTATGGAGCAACACCATGGTAATTGGAAGCTATTTCGGCGCACAAGGTAGCACACCTTATTTTACCGCAATAATTGTATTTACATTACTAACACTTGCCTACGCATTAAAAGGCGGTTTAAGCAGTTCTATTTTTACAGACGTAATTCAAATGGTGCTTTTCTCGGTTTTATTGCTAATTATCTTAGGCACCATTTTTACTACGGATGATTTTTCATCCGAAGAAATTATAAGTTCTGGAACATGGAGTTTCGAATTGGGTTTAAACCTCTTTTTTGCGGCGTTATTGCAATCGTTTAGTTATCCATTTCACGACCCTGTTTTAACTGATAGAGGCTTTATTTCATCACCAAAAGTAACGCGTAAAAGTTTTTTATGGGCAAGTATTTTAGGTGCAATTTGTATTGTCTTATTCAGTTTAATTGGTGTCTATGCACAAACCAAAGGAATGTCTGGGCAAGCAGCTGTAGAAGTAGGTAAAGCCTTAGGTATTGTATTATTGTTAGTTATCAATTTTATAATGATTACCTCTGCAGCCTCAACTTTAGACTCTACATTTTCTTCTTTTTCTAAACTTTTAGCAATTGATTTAAATTTAGGAAAGTCGGTTTCTTTTGGAAGAATTACGATGATTACCGTAGCCGTTTTAGGTACGATTCCTGTATTTTTAAATGCAGAAATCTTATCTGCAACCACTATATCGGGTACAATGGTTATTGGTTTGACTCCTGTTTTTATTTGTTGGAAAGCGCAAGTACCTAAAATTAGTTACTACCTAAGCGTATCTTGTGGTTTGCTCTTTGGGTTTTTGCTACTATTTAATGCTTTTCCAGAAACACTCATTTTTACAACAGGAAAATATGCCGATTTACTTTGGGTAAATGTTTGGGGCATTTTAAGTTGTATTTTATTATACTTTATACCATCATGGATCAGAAAATAGAAAATTTAGGCAAACTATCTGGTAAGACACTGCTTTTTGGTGGTGTTTATAGCAATTTACAAGCTATAGAAGCGCTAAAACAAATTGCCGAAAAAGAAGGCATTCCGCCAGAAAACTGTATTTGTACAGGCGATATTGTTGGTTATTGTGCACAACCAGAAGAAACGGTGCAATTATTTAAATTGTGGGGCGCAAAAAGTATTGTAGGCAACGTAGAAATTCAGTTGCGTGAAAATGCAGCAGATTGTGGTTGCGATTTTAGAGAAGGCTCTAGATGCGATGGTTTTTCGCAACTTTGGTATCCGTATGCACAAAGCAAATTATCTAGCAACTCTTTAGAATTTTTAAAAACTTTGCCCAATACAATTCAGTTTGAGTATGCTTCAAAAAAGGCAACTGTAGTCCATGGTTCTTATTTTAATGTATCAGAATTTATATTTAAATCTACCGATTGGTCTAAAAAAGCACCAAATTTTACTGCTACCAATAGCGATGTAATTGTTGCGGGCCATTGTGGTTTGCCATTTCAAGATCAACAAAATGGGCAACTATGGCTAAATCCTGGTGTAATTGGCATGCCCGCAAATGATGGTAACCCAAGTGTTTGGTATGCAATTTTAGACGATGCCAAAGAAAATTTTAATTATACACATCATACTTTAAATTATAATTATAAATTAACAAGCAAATTAATGCAAAACGGTTTGCTGCCAGAAGAATACTCTAGAACTATTGTTACGGGTATTTGGGACAATACAGAAATATTACCTGCCATAGAAACAGGTTTACAAGGATTAGGAATTCAATTATAACATAAAAAAAGAAAAAATGAGCTATTTAGAAACAACACACAATGTATACAAAGAAGCAGCATTAACACCAGACGTTGGTTTGTGTTGTACTACCAACCCTATTTGGGAACTTCCTGGTTTAAAAATACCAAGAATTATGCAAGAAATGAACTACGGTTGTGGTTCTACTGTGCATGCTAGAGATTTAACCAACAACCCAAAAATGCTATATGTTGGCGTTGGTGGTGGAATGGAGTTGCTACAATTTGCGTATTTTAACAGAAACAAAGGTGGTGTTATTGGTTTAGATGTTGTAGATGAAATGTTAGAAGCATCTCGTAAAAACTTTAAAGAGGCAGAAGCTCAAAACGATTGGTTTCAAAGTGATTTTGTCGATTTAAGAAAAGGAGATGCTATGGCATTGCCAGTAGAAGATAATTCTATTGATGTTGCTGCACAAAACTGTTTGTTTAATATTTTTAAGTCAGATGATTTAAAGAAAGCCATTGCAGAAATGTACCGAGTATTAAAACCGCATGGTAAATTGGTAATGAGCGACCCAACTTGCGAGCAAGAAATGAATAACGAATTACGTAATGATGAGCGTTTACGTGCCTTATGTTTAAGTGGAAGTTTGTCGATTGCAGATTACGTAAAAGCCTTAACAGATGCTGGCTTTGGAACGATAGAAATTAGAGCTAGAAAGCCGTATCGAATTTTAGACCCTAAAAATTATCCAACAGAAGAGTTAATTTATATAGAATCGATAGAAGTTGCCGCAATTAAAGATCCAATGCCAGCAGATGGTCCTTGTATTTTTACGGGTAAAGCAGCCATTTATTATGGTGATGAGGACTTTTTTGACGATGGGGCTGGCCACACTTTATTAAAAAATCAACCGTTGGCAATTTGCGATAAAACTGCGGCTGCCTTAAAAGCATTGGGTAGAGATGATATTTTCTTTTCAGAATCTACATATCACTACGATGGTGGCGGCTGTTGTTAATAGAAGCTTTTAGCTGCTATTTTTTAAAAGCATTAAAATGATATAAAACCTCAAATAATGAAAAAACTTTGCATCCTTTTTTTAGTAATCAGTTCTACTGCATTTGCACAAAAAAAACTAGACAAACTATTAAATAAATGGAATACTAGAAACGTACCTTATATATCCGTAGAAACCTTAGCATTGCCAAAAACCAATGCTATTTTATTAGATGCTAGAGAAAAAGCAGAGTTTGAGGTAAGCCATTTAAAAAAAGCCATTTACGTTGGATACGATAAATTTCAACTCGAAGAAACACTTCCAAAATTGCCCAAAGATAAAGACGCTAAAATTGTAGTGTATTGTTCTTTAGGCATCCGTTCAGAAACCATTGCGCACAAATTAATTCAAGAAGGTTATACCAATGTTTACAATTTATATGGTGGTATTTTCGAATGGAAAAACAATAATTTTAAAGTAGTAGATACCTTAGGCAAACCCACAGAAAAAGTTCATGCTTTCAGCAAAAACTGGGGCAAGTGGTTGCATAAAGGAACAAAAGTTTACGAATAAACTCATAAAAAACGATGGCTAAAAATCATAAAAACCTATTGCTTGTTTTCACTAGAAATCCAGAATTAGGAAAAGCAAAAACACGTTTAGCAAAAACAGTTGGCGACGAAAAAGCTTTAGAAATTTACAAGTTTCTATTAGATAGAACAAGAACTATTGCAAGCCAAGTAAACGCCGACAAAGCGGTGTACTATTCCGTTAAAATTAGAGAAAACGATCTTTGGGATGCTAATGTTTTTCAAAAACACCAACAAGTTGGCGAAGATTTAGGTATTCGAATGCAAAATGCTTTTTACAATGGTTTTACAGCCGGCTATAACAAGGTTTTAATTATTGGTAGCGATTTGTACGATTTAACACCAGAAACGGTAGACCATGCTTTTCATCAATTAGATACTAATGATGCAGTTATTGGGCCTGCAGAAGATGGTGGTTATTATTTGTTAGGGATGAATCGCTTGCACGAAAAAGTGTTTCAAAACAAAGAATGGGGCACAGAAACGGTTAGAGCCGCAACTTTAAAAGATTTACAAGATAAAAAAGTACATTTGTTACACGAATTGAATGATGTAGATGTTTATGAAGATATAGCAAACCATCCTGCTTTTGAACATTTATTATAAAAATAGACCAAACTAAAATTATGAAACAACAGCAATTACAAGAAACCATCGATTTTTTAAAAGCAAAAGGTATTACAAATCCTGCTACAGGTATTGTTTTAGGTACAGGTTTGGGTAAGTTGGTAGATGAAATTACCATCGAAAAAGAAATTCCGTATGCAGACATTCCTAACTTTCCGGTAGCTACTGTAGAGTTTCATTCTGGAAAATTAATTTATGGTGATTTGTCTGGTAAAAAAGTTATCGTAATGGCGGGTAGATTTCATTTATACGAAGGTTATACGCCATGGGAAGTAACTTACGGCATTAGAGCGATGCACGGTTTGGGCATTCAAAATCTATTAATTTCTAATGCTGCGGGTGCTATTAACCTAGATTATAAAAAAGGAGATTTAATGTTGATAGAAGACCACATCAATCTTCAAGGTAGTTCGCCATTAGCTTTTAACGGTGCAAATGCCTTTGGTAATATTTTTGCCGATATGCTAGAACCGTATTCAAAAGCAATCAATATAAAAATAAAAGACATCGCAAAAGCGCATAAAATTCAATTACATCAAGGTATGTACGCAAGTGTTCTTGGTCCACAGTTAGAAACGAGGGCAGAATATAGAATGTTGCAAATTTTAGAAGCTGATGCCGTTGGTATGAGTACTGTGCCAGAGGTAATTGTTGCCAAACAATTAAACCTGCCATGTGCTGCAATTTCTGTATTAACAGATGAGTGTGATCCTAAGAATTTACAACCTGTAGATATTGCAGAAATTATTGCCATTGCTGGTGCTGCAGAACCTAAGATGATTACTATTTTTAAAGAAGTGGTTAAAGAATTATAAACGCATCCTTTAGAATACTTAAAAGAGGATATCTTTAGAGAGCCGTATGGCATACCTAAAAATATTCTCTTTTTGCTTATATAAAATATTATTTATTCTTTAAAATTCAACAACTTTAAATAACAATTAGCCTCTCTTTTTTGCTTTTACTTAACACACTATTCACGTTTAAATAATCTTATAGTTATATGCTTGTAAGTTTAAATTTACAACATGACTAGAGTCACTTTCTTTGCTTTTTTTATTTTATTACAAACCCTAGGTCAAGAAGTAAAATTCGAAAACTTTTCTGTTAACAATGGCTTATCTAACAATTCTGTTAAAGATATCGAAAATGACAATAATGGTGGTTTATGGGTAGCTACATGGGATGGTTTAAATTATTTTGACGGCTACAGCTTTAAAATTTTTAAAAATGATATCGATGATAAAAATACGATTGCAGGTAATTTTATATCTAAAATTAAAAAGGATGGCAAGGGTCGTATTTGGATACTTACCGAAGATTTTAAAGTAAGCAGATACATCGGTAATAAAAAGTTTAAAAATTACTCTTTTAAAGAAAAACCTATAGACATTTCAATATCGAATAAAGAAAACATCATTATTTACACCAAAAATAATTGTTATGAATTTATTGAAGGCCAATTTAAAAACAGACCAACACACTTACCCAACGATAAAAATGTAAGATTAAAAAATATCTTACTCACTAAATATCCAAACCTAGTTATTAATGATGTTTTAAAAGACAAAACAGGTAATATTTGGTATGCTACACGTAAAAATGGTTTGTTTATCATAAGAAACAAACTAAATAAATCTAATAAATACCATATAGAAAACTATCTTAAAGATCCTTATTCTCTAACAAGTTTTAATAGTAACGAAATAGAAACCTTGCATGAAGATGTCTTTGGTAATATTTGGTTGGGTGCTAAAGATGGTGGTATAAGTATGGCTTATACAAATTCTGATAAAATTCTCTCTATAGCTCCGCATCCTATAGATACCCCTAATATCCCAAACGAAACGCTACGCGCAATCACCAAAGATATTCACGGTAAACTTTGGTTGGGCTATTATACCAAAGGCTTGTATTCTTATAATGCTGATAGTAAAAATTATAAAAAGTTTGCAATTAAAGAAGCAAAAGAACAACCAGATTGGAAACGCATTCGCACACTATTTACAGCATCTGATGGTACAATATGGGCAGGAACTTATGCCGGAATTATCAGAATAAAGAAAAACGGAGATTACATTTTATATGATGCTACAAAAACCGCTAATTTCCCTAACAATAGAAATTATAGCATTTATGAAGATACCAACAAACACTTATGGATTGCATGTTGGGGTGGTGTTGCCAAATTTAATTTAAATTCAAATAAATTTGAAAGCTACAAAGGGCAACATTTATTAGAAAAGTACCATGTTAGAGATGTAATTTTTATAGACAACGAGTTAATCTTAGCTACAGAAAATAATGGTTTACGCTTGTTTGATGTGCATAAAGAAAAGCTACAAACCATTCCTGTTAAAAAAGGTCTTTCTAATTTTCATAAAGAAGATAAAAGTGTTACTTCTGGTAGTAACCATATAAAATTATTGGATTTAAAAAATGGTGAACTACAAACGATAACTACCAAAAACGGAATCTTAAGCAACAGTACCTATGCCGTTTATAAAGATTTAAAAACAGGGTATTATTGGGTAGCAACTTTAGGCGGATTGACCATTTTTGATAAGGAAAAAGGCATTATTAAAAATATTACTGAAAAAGAAGGTTTACCAAGTCAGCTTGTATATGGTATTTTAACCAATAAAAATGATGTTTGGATAAGCACAACCAAAGGAATTGCAATTATTAATAAAACTAATTTCTCTGTAAAACCTTTTTATCCAAAGGGTGGTTGGCAGGTTTCTGAGTTTTCTGAAGGTGCTTATTATCAAGACGCGAAAGGCGATTTATATTTTGGAGGTATAAACGGCCTAAACTATTTTAATCCTGATAATATTCAATTTAATAACACAGAAGTAAAACTTAAATTATGGGTAGATTATAATGAAAACTACACAAAAAATATTGTAAAAACGCACAACCAAAACCACATCGATATCGATTTGATTCCTATTCGATTTCCTATAAAAGTAGAAAAAAATATTTATTACAAATTAGAAGGCAAAGACAAAGAATGGATTTTACTAAATCTTAACAACAAAATAAGTTATAGCAACCTTGTACCTGGTAAGTATACTTTTTTAGTTAAAGAAGGTAAAAACAGCAATCAAAAACTACTTTTTAATTTAGAAATTAAAAAACCTTTTTACCAAACCTTTCTGTTTTTTATAATAGTAATTGCGCTCATTTTAATGAGCGCCGTTGTCTTTATTTACATCAAAAATAAAGCTGCAATTAGACAACAGAAAAAATTAGAAGAAAAAATAATTGCAAGAACCAAAGTTATCGAAAATCAAAAAAAGGATTTAGAAGACATCAACTCTAAACTCGATGAAAAGAATAAAAAAATACTGCTTCAAAAAGAAAAACTATTAGAATTACACAATCAATTGAAGAACGAAGATTTTGAAATCGAAAAATTTAAAACCTTTGTGCTATCAGAATTTCAAGAACCTGTTTCTAATATCATAAAAAAAGCAAGCGATTTATCAGAAAATTCAGAAAACAAAAAAAGTATTCTTTCACAAGCCAACAAACTAATTACAGTAATTTCTGAGTGGAATTATTTAAGTCAAATTAAAGATATTGGCGCAATAAAAACCTCGGTAGTAGATTTATTACCTATCGTAAAAAATAGTGTTAACAAACTAGAAAACGCATTGCAACAGCACAAAGTAGATTTTAGTTTTCACATTAACAAAACACCAAATTGGGTAGAAGTAGATGTTTTACGTTTTCGTTTAATGCTTCAATATTTATTTAATGATATTCAAAAATATTCTGATAAAGGCAGTCAATTAGAATTACAAATTAAATACAACGCAGGTAATTTTAATGTACAAATTGCCTCTAACAGTAGTTTACTTTTAAATAGTTGGCATCGTGTAATGCATTACAGTCCTTATTTTAAAGCGTTTCAAACTTTAATAAAAGATTTAAATGGCGAGTTTTACAACTTTAACTTAGAAAGTTCTTTTAAAGTATCATTACAAATACCCATACCCCAAATTAATACCAAAGATGCACAAATAGAAACCATCTCTTGGAAACATTTTAACGAACAAGACAACCTCGCATCAGACAAAAAAAATGTATTGGTTTTTTGTGATAGAGAAAACACTAGCGCTGCAAATCAAATTGTATTAGAAAACAACTATAATTTAATTTTCGAAAATACCGCTAGTAATTTAAATGCAGCTACAAAACAACTTACAATACATAGCATTGTATTATATGACGTTGCTTTTTCTAAAGAACTCTTGTACTTTCTTAAAAATTCTGATGAAATTAAAAATAGAAAAATTCCGCTTATCTATATATCAGAAGATTTTAATACACAATTAAGAGAACAGTCTGTAGAGTTTGGTATCGATACTATAATTCAATTACCAGCAAGTACCTCGTTTGTACAAAAAAAGATAGCCTCTTTAATAAACACTAAAAGCAACGCACCCTTAGACCATAAATTTCAACAACAAATATTTGATATTTTAACGGATAAAGAGCAATTGCAAACAGCAAATGACAAGCTCTTAAAAAAGAGTTTACATATTATTAAAAGTGAAATTCACAACCCCAATTTTAATGTAGAAATGTTGGTAGATACTTTAGATATTTCTAGGGTAAAATGTTATCGATTATTTAAAGAGCGTTTAAAACAATCGCCATCAGATGTAATCATGTCTTTAAGACTGCAAAAAGCAGAAGCATTGTTAAAAACGCAAAAACTAAATATATCAGAAATAAGTTTTGAGTGTGGTTATAACGATCCTAAATATTTTGCCAAAGCTTTTAAGAAGCATTATGGTAAAAGTCCTAAAGAATTTAAACAACAGTTTTGTTAAAAGTATTGTTACTGTAGGATTTTCTAAATGTTAGAGAATTGTTACTGTAACAAAACTACACCCAATCTGTATCTTTTATATACCAATTTGAACGATTTATACTCCTCTTAGAAACAATTTTACACCTACCGAGCATTTTGCCCAACTACTTTTATCAAAACTAAAAACACAATTTAAATGAAAAATTTTTACTTATTATTAATTCTTGTCTTTGGGTGTATAGCATATACCGGCGCACAAGTAAAGGTAACAGGGAGTGTAGTTTCCAATACAGACAACCTCCCTATACCAAATGTATCTATTACTGTTAAGGGGAATAACAGTAAAGGAACTGCTACAGATTTTGACGGAAATTTTAAATTATCTCTAAACAATCAAACAGGTACTTTAGTATTTTCTTCTTTAGGCTACGAAACAAAAGAAATGGCTTTTAACGGTAATCAAGTTTTAAAGGTAACTTTAAAAGAAACTTCAAGTTCTTTAGACGAAATTGTAATTGTTGGTTACGGTTCTCAAAAAAGATCAGATGTTACTGGTGCAATATCTTCTGTAAAAAGCGAAAACTTTAACAAAGGGGTTGTTGCCAATGCAGGACAATTATTACAAGGTAAAGTTGCCGGTGTAAATGTATCCTCTAATAGTGGTGAACCTGGTGCTACACAAGATGTAATTATTAGAGGAGTTGGTAGTTTAAGATCTGGTACAACACCACTTTACATTGTAGATGGTTTTGCTTTAGACAACACAAATAATGGTGTTGCTTCTAACCCATTAAACTTTATCAATCCTCAAGACATCGAAAGTATAGAAGTTTTAAAAGATGCATCTTCTGCAGCAATTTATGGTTCTAGAGCTGCCAATGGTGTTATTGTAATTACTACTAAAAAAGGAAAAAAAGGAAAAACAAAAATAAACCTAACACTTTCTAGTGGTTATGCTACGATTGCTAATAAAATAGCCGTTTTTTCTGCTGATGAGTTTAGAGCTAATGTAAATGCCGTAAACGGTACTTTGGCAGATGGTGGTGGTGCTACAGATTGGCAAAAAGAACTTACAAGAGCTGCCATTTCTAATAACATTAACTTTTCTATGAGTGGTGGTACAGAAAATTCTTCTTATGCTGCTTCTATTGGTTTAGATGACCAAGAAGGAATTTTAAGAAACAGTAATTTAAAACGCTATTCTGGTCGTTTAAATTTATCACAAAAAGCAATAAACGATAAATTAAACGTAACTTTTAATTTAACGGCTACCAAATTAGACAACACAAGACCAAATTCTAATGCAGTTGTTGGTAATATGCTAAGTTTAAATCCTACGGATACACCTTATGAAAACGGTACGTTAAAAGGGAATTTAAGCAACGATATTTTAAATCCGTTTATTGCAGAATCACTTTACGGAGACTTTACAAATAACAATCGTATTCTAGCAAACATTGCACCTTCTTATAAAATCACAAAAGGGTTAACTTATAAGTTAAACATGGGTGTAGACTACTCTATCACAGAAAGAGATGTGCAAAACTTACCATATGCTACAGAAACCAATACAACATTGGGTAGTGTAAATACAGCTACTACAAAAAACAGCAATACACTTGTAGAAAACACGTTAACTTACAATTTGTATGGTGATAAAAGTAGTTTTACATTTTTAGCAGGTCATACTTACCAGCAAACAGAAGTTAGTCAAAAACAATTTTTCTTAGAAGGTTTTCCAGACAATGGTGTAGAACCAAGGTATCAATTAGAAACTGCAAATCAACAAACAACGCAATCGGCTTTTGCAACTAAAAACGAGTTACAATCTTTCTTCGGAAGACTTAATTATACTTACGACGATAAATACTTAGTAACAGCAACAATGCGTGCAGATGGTTCTTCTAAGTTTGGTAAGAATAACAGATATGGATATTTTCCTTCGGTTGCATTGGGTTGGAATATAAGCAACGAAAACTTTTTAGCAAATTCTACTGCAATTAACAACTTAAAATTAAGAGCAAGTTGGGGACAAACAGGTAGTCAAGAAATACCTTCTAAAATTACCAAAGCAAGTTATACAGAAAGCAACTCTAATAACGACACATATCCTTTAGATAGTGGTGCTACAGATTTAAGTGGTTACCCTTACGGTTCTATTTTTACACGTTTAGCCAATCCAAATATTCAGTGGGAAGTTGCTACACAAACCAACATTGGTTTAGACTTTAGTTTACTTAATTATAAATTAACAGGTACTATCGATTATTTTAATAAAGTTACAGACAACATTTTATTAGAAGTTGCTCCTACAGATCCTATTGTTCCTGTTTCTACTTACTGGACGAACATTCCGAATATGGAAATCGAAAACAATGGTGTAGAAATCGCTTTAGATTATAAAGACTATGTAAACGATCGTTTTACTTATAATTTTGGAGGTAATATTTCTTTTACAAAAAACACTGTAAACAACTCCCCTTACAAAATTTTAACCACAGGAGCTGCTCGAGGTGCAGGACAAACAGGTGCTACTATTAACGGAGTTTTAAATGGCGAATCTATTGGTGCTTTTTACATGCAAGAGTTTACAGGTATTGGTGCAGATGGCTTAAATCAATTTAAAGATTCTAATAATGATGGTGAAATTTTAGATGATGACAGAGCTGTAGTTGGCAATGCCCTACCCGATTATGTATATGCTTTTTACTTAAACTTTACTTACAAAAACTTCGATTTAGGCTTTAATTTTAACGGTGCTGGCGGAAACAAAATATACAACCATGTAGCCATGTCTTCTTTTAACAAAGGTAACCTAGCCAACTCTTTTAATACGACAAACAGAGCTGTCGAGTTTTTAGATGAAGCTGCCACAAACTCTAACCTAGTCTCTACAAGGTACTTAGAAAATGGTAGTTTCTTAAGATTAAACAATGCAACCATCGGGTATAATTTATCTCCACAAAGTATCGGTTTTGGCGAAAGCATTAAAAATTTACGCTTATCAGTTACAGGTCAAAACCTATTTGTAATAACAGATTACAGCGGTTTCGATCCAGAAATTAATACAGGTAGTCCTTTAGGTGGTATCCAAACTTTTGGTATCGATTACTTTAGTTACCCAAAAAGTAAAACAATTCTTTTAAGCTTAAACGTAGAATTTTAATAAAAAAATAATGAAAAATATAATAAAAAGTACACTCATAGCATTCAGCTTCTTATGTATCTGTAGCTGTAGCGATTTAAATGAAGAGGTTTTAGATGAATCTTTAACTGGTAGCGGGCAAGCAGAAGCCATAAGTGGTGCTATTGCACCGGCATACGGGCAAGTTTCTTGGACTTGGAGACACACAAACTACTACGGTTTGCAATTGATACCTAGTGATGAGGCTATTTTACCTTACAGAGGTGGTACAGACTGGTATGATGGTGGTAAATTTTTAGCTGCACATACGCACTCTATCACTCCTACAAATGATTTGGTTAAGAGTGCTTGGACAGAACTAACTATCAATATCTCTAGAACCGTAAGTGCCATCGAAGTTTTAAGACCTTTAGCAGATGCAGGTAATACAGAGGCGGCAGGTGCTTTGTACGAGATGATTGCGCTAAGAGCCTATTTAAATATGTTAACATTAGACAGTTGGGGCTTGGTGTTTAAAAAAGAATTGTCTAGTCAAGATTCAGAAATCTTAAGAAATCAAGAGGCTGTAGATTATATAGAAAGCGAATTATTATCTGTTGTAGACCTTATAAATAATAATAAAGGTCCGGGTAGAATGACACAAGCTGCGGTTTGGGGATTTTTAGCAAGATTACACTTAAATGCTGCTGTGTATAGAGATCCTTACGGAACACCAAATTTTACGACAGAAGATATGGATAAGGTTATTACATATACCAATAACATTATCAATTCAGGGCAATTTTCTTTATCACCAGAATATTTCGACTTGTTTAATGATGATAACAATAGTAATGCAGAGTTGATATTTGCTTTAGACCAACGTGGTGTCTTAAAAAGAGAACACAGTCGTTGGGCGTATTGGTCTATTCCTGGTTCTATGTACCCAAGACCAGAGCACTTAAGTGCAGACGGTACAGATGGGCCAGCAATTACATCAGATTTTTATCAAACTTGGGTAGCTGCGTATGGTAGTGTAGACCCAGCAGATGCAGATCCTAGGTTTTTACAAAAAAACACACAAGAAGCTGCCAATGGTGTAGCAGATCTTACAGGTCTTTCTCCTTTAAACGACGAGAATAACTATTACTGCGTAGCTGCCAAAGACTTCGAAATTGATAGAGGTATTTTAAGAGGTGTGCCTTGGGCTGCAAGAAAAGATGAAAATGGTGCATTTTATACTTGTAGCGATGGATACAGAATTTACCCGGTAAAACAAATAAAAGGAAACGGAAAAGATAAAAATGTAGCCTATGTAAACCTTACAGAAAAAGTAGATTTTACCAACGAAGGTAGAGCGCATCATACAGGTTTTCGTGTGTCTAAATATCAATTTAGTCGCGCCTCTCCTAACGGAAACAACTTTAGTAGCGTAGATTTAGTATTAATGCGTTATGCAGAAATTTACATGATGCGTGCAGAAGCTAAACTAAGAAAAGGAGACAATGCGGCTGCCTTAGCAGATGTAAACATTGTAAGAACGTCTAGAACTGCACGTGCACCAATACCAACTGCTTTAAACAGTATCAATTTAGATATTTTATACAGAGAGTTAGGTTTCGAGTTCTATTGGGAAGGTTTAAGAAGAACAAACCAAATCCGTTTTAGTCATTACGAAGATTCGTGGACAGAAAAAACAGATGCCAATGTAAATAACAGGTTGTTTCCAATACCACAAGTTGCCATCGATGGTGCTTCTAACACACCAGGTTACTTAGAACAAAATAAAGGATATTAGATTTTATGTTTGATGTATGGGGGCCTTTCTTAATAAGAGGGCTCCCTTTTTTTATCAGATTCACTAAAAGTATAGCATGAAAAACATTTTGAAAAACGCACTATTGGTTTTGCTATCTATTTTGTACATAGGTTGTAAAAAAGAAACATCTAAAAAACCTTTAAATGTTATTTTGATGATAGGAGACGGTATGGGTCTTGCCCAAGTTTCTACAGCATTTTATTTCGGAAAAAACGCACCAAATTTCGAGCAATTTAAAGAAATCGGTTTTATAAAAACACAAAGTACAAGCCACACAATTACAGACTCTGCCGCAGGTGCAACTGCATTTGCAACAGGTCAAAAAACATATAAAAGAGCCATTGGTGTTTCTAAAGACAGTTTGCCTATACCTACCATAATAGAGACCTTGCAACAAAAAGGTTATCAATCTGGTTTGGTAAGCTTAACACCCATAACCCATGCTACACCTGGGGCTTTTTATGCCCATGTAAAAGATAGAGATTCGCACGAAGAAATCGCTTTAGACCTTATCGATGCGAATATCGATTTTTTTGCAGGTGGTGGTTTAAAATATTTAAAACGCAGAAAAGATAAGAAAGATTTGTATGCTGCATTGCTAGCTAAAAATTACCAACTAGATTCTGTAGCATTATCTCCTTATAATATTCACAAAAGAAATGGGTATTTATTAGCAAATGATGGTTTGCCATCTAAATTAGAAGGTAGAAAAAGCTTTTTTCAAGATGCTACACAACTGGGTTTAGACTATTTAACAGAAAAAGAGAAACCTTTCTTTTTAATGATTGAAGGTTCTTATATCGATTGGGGCGGACACGCCATGGATGCCGAATTATTAAAACAAGAAGTTTTAGATTTTGATAAAACTTTAGGGGTTGTTTTAAACTACATAAAAAAACACCCAAACACACTTTTGGTAGTTACTGCAGACCACGAAACAGGAGGCGTAAGTATTGGGAAATCGTATGTTATTGATGAAGCTACAGGCGAGAAACAAGAAGAAGTAACTAATGTTTCTATCAACTTTAACAACGACCAACATAGCGGTACTTTAATCCCTGTTTTTGCAAAAGGTCCAGGCGCACCACTTTTTAAAGGCATTTATGAAAACAATGAAATTTATCATAAAATTTTAAAAGCCATTCACAACAAATAAAAATAATGAAATACAACTCTAAAATAACACGCGTTTTGTTCCTACTTACTTTGGTAGTGCATTGCACGCTTTTTGGGCAACAAAAGCCCATCATTCATTCTCATAATGATTACTTACAATCTGTTCCTTTCTGGAACGCTTTTTCTAACGGCGCTACTTCTTTTGAAGCCGATGTTTTTTTAAAAGACAAGCAACTTTTTGTGGCGCATACGCAATCAGAAATACAACCTAAAAACACTTTTGAAACACTGTATGCAAAGCCGCTAAAAACTGTTTTAAACTTACAATATCAAGAAGGTAAAAAACTTTTGCTTTTAATCGATATCAAATCAGAAGCGGTATCTACATTAAACAAAGTAATTTCTGTACTAAAAAAATATCCTAGCATACACAATAGTAACAACATCAAAATTGTAATTTCTGGTAACAGACCTCCTGCAAACACCTACAACACTTACCCTTCTTATATATATTTTGATTATCAAGAATTAGGTACAGAGGTATCAAAAAAAGCATGGGATAAAATAGGAATGGTAAGTTTAAGTTTTAAGCGTTTTTCTGAATGGAACGGTAAAGGAAGATTGACGCACGATGATGCTACCAAAGTTAAAAACATCATAGCAAAAGCAAAAAAAACTAAAAAGCCTTTTCGTTTTTGGGCAAGTCCAGATTCTAAAAGAGCTTGGAGAACTTTGGCTGATATGGGGGTAGACATTATAAATACAGACAAGCCATTTTTATGTGCCTCTTACTTTAAATCTTTGCCAAATAGAGCTATTACGGCAACAACGTTTTCTAAGGTATACCAACCATCTTACAGTGCAGATCAAAAAGATTTACCAGTAAAAAATATTATTCTATTAATTGGTGATGGCAATGGTTTGGCTCAAATATCTGCCACAACTTTGGCAAATAATGGCAAGTTATCTTTAACGCAACTAAAAAGTATTGGTTTTATAAAAACACAAGCTGCAGATGATTTTACAACAGATTCTGCTGCTGCAGGTACAGCTTTGGCTACGGGTATCAAAACAAATAACAGAGCCATTGGTACAGATCCGTTTAGAAAACCGATTCAGAATATTACAGAAATTTTAAGCAGTTCTAACTTTTCTACGGCTTGCATAACAACAGACAATATTATCGGGGCTACCCCTGCTTCTTTTTATGCACATGCCATCGACAGGTCTGATGATGCTATCATTTCTAAGCATCTTATCAATAGCAAGCTCAACTTATTTATTGGTGGTGGCGGTGCTAATTTTAAAAACACCTCTTTGGCTAGTAATTTTACCATTTTGCCTTCTTTAGACAATTTAGAAAATACAACGGCAGATAAAGTGGGTATATTTACAGCTGCACATGGTTTAAAAACCGTTATGAACGGTAGAGGAAACCTACTTGCCAACGCTACAAAAAAAGGCTTAGACTTTTTGCATAAAAAAAACAAACCCTTCTTTTTAATGGTAGAAGCTGCCAAAATAGACCATGCAGGTCATGCAAATGATACCGCCGGTATTTTAGCCGAATCAATCGATTTTGACAAAGCCATTACAGAGGCTTTAAAGTTTGCAGATACGCATCCAGATACTTTGGTAATTATTACCGCAGACCACGAAACTTCTGGCTTTAGCATTCCGCAGGGTAATGTAAAAAAACACCAAATAGAAGGTTATTTTGCTTCGTATGACCACACGGCTATTATGGTACCTATTTTTGCTTACGGGCCAATGTCTCACGAATTTCAGGGAGTTTATGAAAACAACGAGGTGTTTCATAAAATTATGAAAATTCTAAAAAAATAGTATTCAAAACACTTCGCTTTTCAATTAAAAACCCCAAACAAATGTTTGGGGTTTTTAAGTATAACATCTTTAGGATGCTGTATGTAGTTCTTGCATAATTTCTGCAAATAATTGGTACGATTTAATGCGGTCTTCGATGTCATAAATATTGGTTACCGCAATCAATTCATCTGCTTGGGTTTCTTCTAAAAACGTTTTTACTTGTGCTTTTACAGTAGCTTTGCTTCCTATAAAAGAATACTTTAACATTTGATGTACTTGCGGATGTTCTAAAATTTCTTGATGCTCTTCTGTAAATGTTGTGGGTGGTTTTACACCACTTCTCTTACCTGTAAGCAAGCCTACAATTAATTGTATTAAAGAGGTTGCAATTCGCTTTGCTTCTTCATCTGTATCTGCTATGATAATATTTACACCTGCCATTACATAGGGTTTTTCTAAGGCATCCGAAGGCTGAAATTCTTCTCTATAAATTTTTATGGCTGTTGCTAAATAGGTGGTTGCAAAATGACTTGCGAATGCATACGGTAAGCCTTTTTTGGCGGCTAAATGTGCGCTATCTGTACTAGATCCTAAAATATAAATAGGTACTGCAGCCCCTTCTGCCACTGGCGCTCTTACTGCGGTATTCCTATTGTCTTTCGAAAAATATTGCTGAATTTTAGCAACTTCTCTAGGAAAATCTTGGGCTGCCGACATAAAGTCTGAACGAATCGCTGCCGCTGTTGCCCTATCCGTTCCTGGTGCTCTACCCAACCCTAAATCGATTCTGTTGGGGTGCAATGCTGCCAATGTACCAAATTGTTCTGCCACAATTAAAGGCGAATGATTGGGCAACATAATTCCGCCAGAACCAATACGTAAGGTGTTGGTTGCCTGTGCAGCGTGCCCTATTAAAATTGCTGTGGCACTAGAACCTATGTGTTCTGAGTTGTGGTGCTCTGCCAACCAATATCTTGTAAAACCTGCTTTTTCTGCACTTTGTGCTAATGCAACAATATTTGCAAAGGTGTCTTTTAAGGTGGCATTTTGCGATATCAAAGCCAAATCTAATATCGAATATAAGGTATTCTTAGCGTTCATTATATGTAAGCGTTTATCTGTAAATAACTCTTTGTTACTTTTTAGGGGACCGCAAAGTTACAGAACCTTTTTAGTTGTTGGCGCTAAGAATCTGTTAATTCTTGCAATACAACTATCAATACAAACTATGGTTTACAGTAGAAGCATTACCTGTATATTGCAACTGTTACATCGATGTTTTCTTTTTCGACTTTATCGCTACTTTTACTTCTTTAATGCGTACATAAATTAATTTTAAGCGTCCGTTTGCCGTATCTCTTCTTTCAATTTCAAAAGCTGGTATCGATTTTATCAAAGGGGTTAATTTTTGAAAACCGTAATTTCTAGAATCAAAATTAGGTTGTTTCTTTTGCAACAAACCACCAACATCTCCTAAAAATGCCCAACCATCATCATCGGCAACATCGTCTATGGTACTTGCTATAAATCGTATTTCTTTTTGGGTAATGGTATCGTACTTGTTTTTTGGTACGCGAGCCGTTGTTGTTGTCTCTTGCTCGTTATCTTCGTTGTCTTCGTTTTCTTGCTTTAAGATTTCGATGTAAATAAATTTATCGCAGGCTACAATAAACGGGTTCGGTGTTTTCTTTTCTCCCAAACCATATACTTTCATGCCAGCTTCTCTTAAACGTGTTGCCAAACGTGTAAAATCGCTATCACTAGACACCAAACAAAAACCATCTACTTTTTCTGAATATAAAATATCCATAGCATCGATAATCATGGCAGAATCTGTGGCATTTTTACCGGTAGTATAGCCATATTGCTGAATAGGTGTAATGGCATTTTCTAGCAACATGTTTTTCCATTTAGACAAGTGTGGCTTGGTCCAATCTCCATAAATACGTTTGATGGTTGGGTTACCATATTTGGCAATTTCCTCCATCATTTCTTTAACGTAGGCAGAAGGTATGTTATCTCCGTCTATTAATACTGCTAGTTTGATATCCATAGTTATCTATATAAAGTTTGTTTCTATAAAGATAGTGGGTTTCTTAGAACTGATAAAACTTAACTTGTTTAAATACTGTTTTAAGATTTTAGTACTTAAGCTTATGGCGACTTCATAGAGATTTAGTAACTTTCAGTTTTTAAACTTGAATAGCAACCCATGGGATTATTTAATAAAATACTAGGCAATGCCAGCGAAATTTCTACCGAAAAACTAACAGACAAGTACCAACAATTGTTGGTCGATAACGAACAAATAGAACTTGGTTTTAAATTGTTAAGAGATACGTTTATGTTTACCAACAAACGCCTAATTTTAGTAGACATACAAGGCATTACCGGTAGTAAAGTTGAATACAAATCGTTGCCTTACAAAAGCATCTCTAGATTTTCTTTAGAAACTTCTGGTACTTTTGATTTGGATGCCGAATTAAAAATTTGGATTTCGAGTGAAAACATCCCTTCCGTAAGCAAAAAGTTTAACAAAAGCATTAATGTGTACGAAGTACAAAAGTACTTGGCTAGTAAAGTGATGTAGATACTGTGCCTACAAAACCTTATTTTTTACCTTTCACTACAATTTAGTAATACCTCGCCTTTAAAATAAAGTCGAGGTATTACCAATAATTACTTTTTAGAATTCTTTGCGGCTGCACTTTGTGCTCTTGCTGCAAAACCCCCCTTAGTTACACCTCCAGATTTTGATGCTCCTGCAGTACTACTTTGAATTCTTGAAGCTGCTGCACTTGACATTGATTTTGATTTACTCATAATAATTTATTTAAAGTTTTAAGAAGTACTTTACTTCCTTTTACACTTCAAAGATGCATAAGATTATAGTTAATATTTCTTGTTTGTGACGAAGTACTATTATTTGTGATAAAAGCTATCTTTTTTGTGATTTCTAATTAAACTTCTACAAATATTAGTATTTTAGTTTTCCAAAAAATTGAAACACACCCTAATGAAAAAGCTTTATGATAAGTTCTTAAATGAACTTGAATATCTTATGGATAATGCCCCTTTTTTCTTAATTATTTTAGCATTATTAATACTTCGTAACCTTTACAACTACATTATTAAAAGATATTATAAAAGTGAAAATACCGAATTAGAAAACTTAAATAACAAGTTACAAGAAGAAAAAAACTTAAACCAGCAAAAGCTTAAGAGCTATGAGCATTTAGAAAAAGAAAGTCTTACAAATAAAAATGAATTATTAAAAGTAAAACAAGAACTTACTGAAACGAAAAAGATTTATTTTGAAAGTTTAAACAAAAAAGAACAAGAAATAGCAAAACATAAAGAAACCAATACGCATCAAAAAAGAACGTATGAAAGATATGTTAATTTTAAAACAGTAGAAGCAAACAACACTAGATTGGGTGCACATTTTATTAAAAATGTTATTAGCCAGATATATGATGATATAGAGCAAACAGAAAAAAGTTACAAAACCTTTTTAGGCATTAGCTTTAGTGTTAAAAATACCAAAAGAAAAATACCCCCAATTAAGGCTTTAAAAAACATCTTTAAATTATTAGATTATAATGTTACTGCTTTACACAAAGAAAACACTTCTTTAAAAGAAGAACTAGAACACATACACATGTTTTTAGACCTAATTAAATACTTAAAACCAAATACAAACATTCAGTTTAACAATACATTAAAAAGAGAGCAAAACAACACTATTAAAATTAAACCCACACTCTTTTTTCCGTTTGTAGAAAATGCATTAAAACATGGTAACTTAAATAATAAGCATTCTTTTATTAGTATTATTTTAAAAGAAAACGAACACAAACAATTAAGCTATTGTTTGGTAAATAGTGCAGAGCAACGATTAAATTATACTACAGAAGTTACAACACCAACTAGCTTTGGTTTAAATGCCTTGCAACAATTGTTAAACGCTTATTACCCAAAAAGTAAATTAGAACATAAAGCACTACCTAACAACCAATATCTCTCTGAATTAACACTAAGCCTGCATTAAATGATACGTTATATTTTGGTGGATGACGACCCACAAACTTTAGAAAGAGTTCGAGAAAAAATTGACATTATTGCTAAGGATTACGCCCTACAACACGTTAAAAGCTATGATAGTTCTAGAAAGGCTTTTGAAGATATAAACGAACATGATTTTGATTTGTTGATTGTAGATTTTGATATGCCTGTGTATAATGGTTTAGAATTGGCTAAAAAAGTAGCTACTCATAAAAAAGTAATATTTTTAACCTCTACCATTAACAATGAGCAAAAAGTAATTAACCGTTTAGATATTTCTGGTTTCTTAAGCAAACCTTTTGAAATAGAAGAATTTGAAGCCATTTTAAAAGAGAAGATTCTTGGTAAAGTAAACAACCAAAAACCGTATAAAAAAGGCGATTTGGTTATGCTAGCCATCTCTAAAAACAAAAATATTGGTATCTACCCAGAAGAAATCTATTTTATTAGTTCTGCTTTAATAAGTTCTGGGCATAAAATAATAGACAATAAAAAAGTAAAGGCAGAAAAACCACAAAGTAATCATGTACATTTTTATGGAAAAAATGATAAAATCGAATTTGAATCTATAAGAATAACGATTAATGATTTGGAATTAAATCTTTATAAGTTTGGTTTTAGAAAAATCAATCAAAGTACCTTAATTAATACCAATTACATTAGAAATATAGACAGTCGTAACCTAGAATTATATTATTGTAAAACACCTTTTGAAATTAGTAATAAAGAAAAAACAAGGTTTTTAGAAAATATTTAATGCCACCATTAATTTTTAACAAGCTAGGGTAACAGGCTATAGATTTTATAAGAGACCTTTAATTTTAAAATAAAAAGATACTACCTTTAAAATACAAAAAATATGTATTTATTTGTTTAACTATCAACTCCATTAATAAAGGTTTTTACAAAATCTTTTATTTTTTCGGTTATTCTATTACTTATAGTTTCTCTTTGTAAGACACTTGGTTGTTTTTCTAATGCTTCAATTACCTCATCTTCGGTTGCCATTCTACCTGTAAAAAGAAAATCGTTTATTATATTTTCTACTTTATCTGGTTTTAATGCTTCTGCTTTACTTAAATTATTCAAAGCTTTTTTAGTTTCTACTTTCCAATAGTCTTTAAATTCACTTTCTATGGTTTCGCTATTACTTATTTTAGGTAAGTTATTTTCTATAAATTGTTCTATTAATTCACGTTTACTACGTAAAGTAACATCTCCAGCTAATAAATCTAAAATTTGCTTTTTTTGTTTTTCTTGGTCTTTTGGTTTGGCATCTTTTAATTGTGCCAATAGCTTCATAATATAAGTAACATTAATCTCGTCTTTGTGAAGTAACTCTATTTCAAAATCTATTTCGTTTAATATAGATACTTTTTGTTTTTGAGTATTGAACCTAATTTTATCGTTTAACTCTAAGTATTTAGATGAAAAATCTTGAAACTCTTGAGCTGTCATTGGTACATCATCAAAAGTAAATTCTGTAAAAGAATCTAATATGTTTTTTAAACGCATTATAGCCCTAAATGCTTTCGCAAATTCTAATTCATCTTCTTCTGTTACTAACTCATTTACGCTATTTGGTGTAGGTGTTAATGCCATTAATCTTGCGTATGCTTCTTCAAAAAACGTTAGCTGCTCTTTATATGGTGCTATAGTGATGGTTTCTTTTGCTGAAAGATTAGAAAACAAACGTACTGCATCGTCTGTATTCTTTTTTAAGTTACGGAAGGTTACAATATTACCTTGTGACTTATTATCGTTTAATATTCTATTGGTACGTGAATAGGCTTGTATTAAACCGTGATATTTAAGGTTTTTATCTACATACAGGGTATTTAATGTTTTACTATCGAACCCTGTTAAAAACATATTTACTACTAATAAAATATCTATTTCTTTATCACGTACTCTTTTAGATATATTGGTTTTATAGTTTAAGAAGGCTTTAGCATCATTAGCCGAATGTGCTTCGTTAAACATAGTATTATAATCTACAATAAACTCGTCTAATTTATCTCTTACCGATTGGTTTACTGGTGCATCATCTGTTACATCTTCTTCTGAAATATTACCATCTATCGTTTCTACTTCTGGATTTGCAGCATACGAAAATATTGTTGCTATTTTATAATTGTGTTCTCCTGCTTCTTTTTTAGCTTTAAACAGTTCGTAATATTTAATTAATATATCTACACTACTTACACAAAACATTGCAGTAAACTGCCTATTATTGGTTTTGTTAGCGTGATTTTTAAGTATGTAATTGGTAATGGTTTCTAAATATGCGTCACTTTCATAAACCTCTTGCGTATCTATAGCTTCTACTTTAGTATCTTCTTCATCTTGAATTTTCTTTTTAAATACATTGTAGTATTCTATTGAAAATTTTAATACATTTTCATCTCTAATAGCATCAGTAATAACGTACTTATGTAGGCAGTCGTGAAATAGGTTTGCTGTTGTTTGCTTTATACTCTTTACACTTAATGCATTTTCTTCAAAAATTGGTGTACCGGTAAATCCGAATAACTGATGATTTGTAAAGAATTTTGTGATTTCTTGGTGTGTTTTACCAAATTGCGAACGGTGACATTCATCAAAGATAAAAATGGTTTTATCGTCTTTAATTTTTTCAATTTGATTTTTAAATGCTGTTTTTTTTATGGCAACATTTAATTTTTGAATAGTCGTTACAATTAAAGGTCTTGTTGGGTCTAAGAAGTGTTTTACTAAGGTTTTAGTATCTTCTGTACCATCTATACTTTCTTTATCAAAAGCTCTAAATTCTTTTACCGTTTGGTCGTCTAAATCTTGCCTATCTACCACAAACACCACTTTTTTAATTTTAGGGTTGTTTGTTAGTATTTGACTTGCTTTAAAGGATGTTAATGTTTTACCTGAACCTGTAGTATGCCATATATAACCGTTTTTATCGGAGTTTTTAACTCTGGCTATAATTGATTCTACTGCATAATACTGATACGGTCTAAGCACCATTAACACTTTATCTTTTTCGTGTAAAACAATGTACTTAGTTATCATTTTAGCGATATGACAAGGCTCTAAAAAGAGACTTGCAAAGCTATCTAATTGTGTTATTCTTTTATTGGTTTTATCGCTCCAATACGAGGTAAACTTGTAGCTCGGCATTTTACCTTGCTTATAGGTATTGGCATAGTATTTTGTATTTTCTCCGTTACTAATTACAAAGAGTTGCACGTAATTAAATAAGGCATTGTTTGAAGCAAAAGATTCTTGTTGGTATCTGCATACTTGCCTATGTGCTTCTTTTAACTCTATACCTCGTTTTTTTAATTCTATTTGTACTAATGGTAAGCCATTAATAAGAATAGTAACATCATAACGGTTTTCTCTTTTACCGTTTATTGTAATTTGATTGGTTACTTGGAATTGATTTTGACACCAGAAGTCTTGATTGATAAACTCGATATATGCTTTATCACCGTTATCTTTTTGAAGTACATATTTTGGCTCACGTAAAAACTTAGCTTTATCAAAAATATTACCTTTAGATAAATCGGTTAGAATACGCCTAAACTCTGAATCTGTAAAAGTGGTTTTGTTATGTTTTTCTAATTGTAATTTTAGATTACTAACTAAATCGTCTTCGGTTTTAATAGTTACGGCTTTATGGCCTAAACTAATAAGTTGCGTTATTAAGTTATTTTCTAATACTTGTTCTGGTTGTGTTGTCATAATTACATGTCATTGCGAGGCACGAAGCAATCTATAGCCTTTTGTACTAAATCGTTCCAATTAGGATTCTCTGTTTCTATTAAATCTATTTTTTTTGCTCTATTTCCTGCTTTTAATTGTTTTTCTCTTGCAATAGCATCACCTATCATTTGAAAAGCTTCATAATACACCAACTTATTTAAATTGTAACGTGCTGTAAACGATTTAGGGTTTATTTTATCCTTATGTTGTTGTATGCGCTCTACTAAATTAGCAGTAACGCCAACGTATAAGGTGGTATTGTTTTTATTGGTTAGTATGTAAACAAATCCTGGTTTCATTATTTCCATTTGTTATTGCTTGCCTACTTGTCATTGCAAACGTAGTGAAGCAATCTGTTTGTTGTTTGTTTCTCGTTTCGTGAGATTGCCACGTCGTACCTCCTCGCAATGACAATAAAACTAGCAATGACGCTACACAAACATTTGCTGCAACAACCCTTTTTTAAAGGTTTTACTGTTTTCTATTTTGGTGTTTAAAACCTCTATCTTAATATCTATATCTGATAAGAAATTGGCTATTTTGGTTTGTTCTTCAAGAGATGGTACAATAATTTTTAATTTATTAATTGTACTAAAACTAATTGCTGGCATTGTCGACGAACCAGATAATGAATGTATTTTGTTATAAAGTCTGCCTAAATTATAAAAGAAAAACAATTTATTAATATCAAAATTTGGTAGAAGTCTAAACATATTATTTGCAATTATTCCTGTAAAACCATTTGCAACTCTACCTGCATCTCCATAACGTACCATAAACAAATCTTCCTTATTTATATGATGTTCTTTGCCAGGGTCTAAAACATATCTCTTATCATTTTTATCTGATGTAACATTTATAATTCTTATAAATTCAACAGAACCTTTAAAGTAAGTTTCAGATTGTTCTTCAACTCCAAATTGAAAACCTTGTTTAAATGTAAAAACATCTCCCAACATCTTTACTTCCCATTCAGGAAACTCATTACCCTCATCATCTTTAAATCTTAATTTTTGATTAAAGATTTTTTGCATTACACCTTTTTTGTAATGTTCTAAAAGTTCTTTCTTTTTGGTGAGTTTGGTAATTCTATCATCTACATCTGTAAGGAATGATGCTATTTTTTGTTGTTCTTCGATTTTTGGAAATCTTACCTTAATTGACTTAACATCATCTTTATACAATGCACCTATTGTAGTAGATGCATTAATTCTTTTTAATTTTTTATTACCATCGTTATTTATAAATGAATAATAAACGTATTTAGAATCAACTAACATATTCAGTTTTAGAAGATACATATTTGGTGCTACAGTAGCCTTAACATCCTTTTCAGATTTAAAAAAATATACTTTACCTATTTCACCTCTTTTAGTTATTAATAACTCATCACCAAATAAAGGCGTTTTTTTTAAAAACTTATAACTGTGCTCATCTACATATTTTACTTTATCTAAACTTGAATTATTCTCTAAATCTGTTGCCCTTACATACCACGCATAATTCTTTTCCTCATAGATATTTACATTTTCTTTTACAGACGCAAAACTTCCATTTGATTCAAAATCAGTCAATAAATCTAAAACATCATTAAGAACATAATTTTTATAAACATCATTAAAGTCTTTAAATCGCAAACTTGGCTCTAATTTTTTTTCCATAGTTTATAGATTAAAAGGGTGTTTTAATATTTAACTCTTTACAATAGGCAGCAATGCGCTTATCTGTTTCAGCAATTTCTAAATCTAACGCTTGTATGTCGCTGGCTACTGCATTAATATCAATAGGTTCTTCTTCTTCAAAGGTATCTACATAACGCGGTATGTTTAGGTTGTAATCGTTATCTGCAATTTCTTGTAATGTTGCTCTGTGGCTGTATTTATCTGTTACCGTTCTATTAGTATAAGTATCTACAATTTGGTTGATATGCTCTGGTAGTAGCTTATTGTCTTTTCCTTGTTTTTCAAAATGATTGGAAGCATCAATAAACAATACATCTTCGTTTACCTCTCTACATTTTTTTATTACTAAAATACACGTTGGAATACCTGTACCAAAAAAGATGTTTGCAGGTAAACCAATTACAGCATCTATATAATTTCTATCTTCAATTAAATAACGTCTAATATGAGCTTCTGAACTCCCTCTAAATAATACACCGTGAGGTAATACGGTTGCCATTATACCATTTTCATCTAAATGATGAATCATATGCTGTACAAATGCAAAATCTGCTTTTGTTTTGGGTGCTAATTTACCGTATTGACTAAATCTATCGTCTGTACTAAATATTCCTTTTGCAGACCACTTTGCAGAAAATGGTGGGTTTGCCACAATAGCTTCGGCTTTTAAGTCGATAACCATATGTTGTGGTTCTTCTAAGGTATCTTCTTGTTTAATATCAAACTCACGATAATTTACATCGTGTAATATCATATTCATACGTGCTAAGTTGTACGTTGTACGATTTAATTCTTGACCGTAAAACATACCGACATCATCTACTTCTTTAGCTACACGTAATAGCAACGAGCCACTACCACACGTTGGGTCATATACAGATTTTAAACGCTTTTTACGAGTAGTTACAATTTTTGCTAATATGGTAGATACTTCTTGAGGTGTATAAAATTCACCTGCTTTTTTTCCAGCACTTGCAGCGAATTGACCAATAAGAAACTCATAAGCATCCCCTAATAAATCGCTGTCATTATCTTCTAATCTAAAATCAATTTCATCTAAATGGGTTATGATTTTTGCGATGGTTTCATTTTGTGCTTTTACGGTTCTTCCTAACTTTCCAGAAGTTAAATCTAAATCTTCAAATAGTTTTACAAAATCGTCTTCTGATTCTGTACCCATTGTACTTTGCTCTATATTGGTAAGAATACGCTCTAAATCTTCAATAATAAAGAAATGCTTTGCTTCATCATTATCATTGGTTTCTATTTCTGAAAGGTTGTTTCCTTTTTGAGCAATAGATGTAAATAATTCACTTGGTTTTAAGAAGTAACCTAACTCTTTTACGCAGGCTTTTTTAACAGCTTCTACATATATTTTACCATTTTCTGAATTTTCATCTAACTGCTCATAGGTTAAACCATCTGGTGCTAATATTTTATTAGCGTATAAATGTAACTTCTCTGAAAGATATTTAAAGAATATAAAGCCTAAGATGTAGTTTCTGTAATCGTCTGCATCCATTTTGCCACGTAATAGGTTGGCAATAGCCCATAATTGTTTTTCGAGTAGTTTTTTTTGTTCTTCTGACATTTAAAAGTTTGTTTTTTTTTGCAATTTTTTGAACGTTAAAAATAGGAATCTTTTTTAGCTTAAGAGTAAAAAAAACGAAGTTTCAATGCAAATAAATTCTCTTTTTATTCGAGTTAGACGCAACTTTCACTGCATCAGGGTGCAATTACTACCGCATCAGGGTGCAACTTTTACTCCACCCTACTCCGATAAAAGTTGCGTACGTACGCAGTGAGCGTTGTTTTTGGGCAAAAAAAATCCCAATAACCGTAGTTATTGGGATTTTTAAAAATTACTTGATGTTTACACCCAGTAATTACAAAAGCGTACTAGGTTGTTCTAGAGAACTTTAAGTTTTTAAGCATCGTTCTTAACTTTACCGCAGGTCTAAAAAGAATGCGTGTATTGGTAATGCCTTCTGCAGAAACTTCTCCTTCTGTTTCAAAGCCTTTCGAGCTTAAACTTATTTGAAAGTTTCCTAATTTACCCAAACGCACAATACGCCCTTGTTTTAACTCTCTAATAATATTTACCTCTAAGATGTTTAACAGCGACAAACAATCACTTTCCGACAGTGCCGATTGTTCAGAAATCATTTCTGCTAACGTTTCAAAATCTACGCTACCATTGGCAACTACAGCTGCGTAATATTTTGCGTCTAATGTTCTATCTTGAGGATTTTTCCTCTCTATTGTCTTAAATTTTATCGACATTTAGTGTATATTTTAAAATTACAATTCTTCTTACAACCTTTGTTTTTAGAGGCACTTGCAAGGCGATTCCTCTTTGTGTACGCTTTTAAAACTCTGCAATAGCATGCCCAACCACATACGTTTTAATGTAGTTAAACTATAAGTAAACCAATTACTTACAGGAGTTGTACGCTAAAAAATTAAGTCATGTGTTTACCAAGTTGCAGTCTGTTGTACTGCTTTATTTTTAATAAAATAAATTTGGTAAGCTTAAAGAAGAATTGTAATTTTATGGTCTCAATATGAAACTACACACTTCTTTTAGTGTTACCGTTTACAAAAAGCCTTTAAGCAACATCTTATCGGCTTTTTTGTATTTTATAAAGATACTACATCAGGTTATACCGTAAAAACAAATTTATAAACAGTTTATTGACATAAATACAGTTGTAATACGCTTGCTGTAAAACTAATACCTTTTTTCTTTTTAAAAAGGTCCCCATTGGTAAGTTTATTTTAAAGTTATCAACTATTTTAAACAATTTAACAGCTTAAACCAGCAATAAACAACACTATAACAACGAGTTGTAAAACTAAACTTTTTTCTAGATACCATAAACAGATAGTTATTCGCAAATCCCTTGAAGTTTTTAACAAAACCGTTAATTTTTGCTTTACAAAGGCATCTTTCCTTTCTTTTTAGTCTTTATTGTTTTAATTTTGCTTTGTAAGGCATTGCAATTAATTAGCGCTTTTCTGTAAGATATGCACTTAGCATAAGACCAATAGCATACACCATAAAAACCGTGTACTTTTTAAACCCATGAACAAGTATATAGAAATCTTTAAAAATTCGTATTCCGATTACTGGAACTACATCAAACAATCTGTTCTTTTTGAATTGAATTGGGAGAATTATTTTTACGGATTGATTTTAATTTCGCTTTTGGTTTGGGGTTTAGAAGCTGTTTTTCCTTGGCGTAAGAATCAGTCTTTGTTTCGTAAAGATTTTTGGCTAGATACCTTTTACATGTTTTTCAATTTCTTTTTGTTAAACTTATTGGTATTGATTGCCTTATCAAATGCGGCAGCCGAAGTTTTTAATGATATCTTAGGCGTTGTAGGCTTGTCTATTGCCAATTTTCAGGTATTAGAACTCAACACTTTGCCGTTTGCACTCCGTATTTTTATCTTTTTTATTGTAATTGATTTTGTGCAATGGTGCACACACAGATTATTGCATTCTTATGAGTTTTTATGGAACTTTCATAAAGTACACCACTCGGTAAAAGAAATGGGTTTTGCAGCGCATTTGCGTTACCATTGGATGGAACCCGTAGTGTACAATTCTTTAAAGTACATTCCGTTAGCCATTATTGGCGGCTTTACCGCACAAGATGTAGCAGTTGTCCATTTTTTTAATATTACCATTGGGCACTTAAACCATGCCAACATCAATTGGGATTATGGTTGGTTAAAGTATATTTTAAACAACCCGAAAATGCACATTTGGCATCATGCAAAAGTATTGCCAGAAGAACGCAAACAAGGCGTTAATTTCGGAATTACCCTTAGTATTTGGGATTATCTTTTTAAAACGAATTATATACCGTATTCTGGTAGAGACATCGAAATTGGTTTTGAGGGTGATGAGCAATTTCCGAAGGGTTTTGTAAAACAAGAGTTGTATCCTTTTGGAAAAAGGGATTAGTTGATTTTTATGAGTTCGAGGGATTTTGAGGTACGATAAATTGTATCGAGAACTCTTTTAATCTTCTTCAAAAATCATCTCAATACTAATTTTACTCATTGCAATCGTAAAATTCACTCGATGTGACAAATGCTCTTGTTTCTTGTCTCATTTTTCTTGACTCATTTTTCTTTCTACCCTTATTCTTTTCCATTGATGAAAAGAACCAAAAATCTAGACGTACTTTTAATTTTCTTGAATTCTACTTTGTAATCCACTATCGCATCCAGACGCCATAGCGCAAGCTGGCCCATTCGCTATAAATGTGCACTGGACATTTACTTTACGTTCTGTCCTCTTTGGATGCTTGCCGTTACTTACAATTTGAATTCTTACGAAATTTAAAATAGGTCGTTACTGTATGTTATCATGATTCTCTCTTCTTGACTCTTGTTTCTTACTTCTTGTTTCTTGTCTCTTGTCTCTTGTCTCATGCCTCTTGACTCATTTTTCTTTCTACCCTTATTCTTTTCCATTGATGAAAAGAACCAAAAATCTAGACGTACTTTTAATTTTCTTGAATTCTACTTTGTAATCCACTATCGCATCCAGACGCCATAGCGCAAGCTGGCCCATTCGCTATAAATGTCCACTGGACATTTACTTTACGCTCTGTCCTCTTTGGATGCTTGCCGTTACTTACAATTTGAATTCTTACGAAATTTAAAATAGGTCGCTACTGTATGTTATCATAACTTCCTCCTCTTACCTCTTGTCTCTTATTTCTTGACTCTCTATTCTCTGCTCTTGTTTCTTATCTCTTATTTCTTATCTCTTACTTCTCTACTCTTCCCTCTCAACCCAAACCCCAAACCCCACACATTCAAAAAATCGTCATTATATAAAAAGCACCCGTTTAAATTCATACATCAGTAATAAAACCGTTAAATGTTAAGGAAATCTTAAAAAAAATGAAAAAAAAGCCAACTACATCGATTTCGCTTAGTATCTTTAGCAAGAAATTTTCACTAAAAACTAAAAACAATATCCAAAGAAATGAAGATTAAAAAAGTACTTGTTGCCAATCGCGGTGAAATTGCCATTCGAATTTTTAGAGCCTGTACAGAGGTAAATGTAAAAACCGTTGGAGTTTACACATTCGAAGATCGCTATTCGTTACACAGGTACAAAGCAGACGAATCGTATCAAATAGGTGAAGACAATGCCCCATTAAAGCCCTATTTAGATATCAAAGAAATTATAAGAATCGCTTTAAAAAGTGGTGCAGATGCCATACACCCAGGTTACGGTTTCTTGTCTGAAAATGCAGATTTAGCGCAACAATGTGAAGACAATGGTCTTATTTTTGTAGGTCCTAAAGTTACAGTTCTTCAATCTTTAGGCGATAAAATTACAGCCAAAGAAGTGGCGGTTGCAAATAACATACCCGTTATTAAAAGTAACGAAAATCCTTTAGACAGTATCGAAACAGCTTTAGAAGAAGCATCTAAAATTGGTTATCCTGTAATGCTAAAAGCAGCTTCTGGTGGTGGCGGTAGGGGTATGCGTGTTATTAGAGAGGCTGCCGAATTAAAAAAAGCTTTTAACGAAAGTAAACGAGAGGCACTAAATGCTTTTGGAGACGATACCGTTTTTTTAGAAAAGTTTGTTGCCAACCCAAAACATATAGAAATACAAATTGTTGCCGATAATTATGGCAATACAGTGCATTTGTTTGAGCGCGATTGTTCTGTGCAACGTCGTTACCAAAAGGTAATCGAATTTGCACCTTCTTACAATTTAAAGCAAGAAACAAAAGATGCTTTGTACAACTACGCAATTACCATTTGTAAAGCTGTAAATTATAACAATATTGGTACAGTAGAGTTTTTAGTTGATGATGATGGATCTATTTATTTTATAGAAGTAAACCCAAGAATACAAGTAGAACATACGGTTACAGAGGTTGTTACCAATATCGATTTGGTAAAAACTCAATTGTTTATTGCGGGTGGTTATAAATTAACCGACCAACAGATTAAAATACCGAGTCAAGATGCCATTAAAATAAACGGTTATGCGCTGCAATGTAGAATTACTACAGAAGATCCTCAGAACGATTTTAAACCCGATTATGGTGAAATTACCACGTATAGAAGTGCGTCTGGTTTCGGAATTCGATTGGATGCTGGTAGTGTGTATCAAGGGGCTATTATTTCGCCTTTTTTCGATTCGATGTTGGTAAAAGTTACTGCAAATAGTAGAACTTTAGATGGCGCGTGTAGAAAAGTACGCAGAGCCATGGCAGAGTTTCGTATTCGAGGTGTTAAAACCAATATGCCTTTTCTAGACAATATCTTAAAACACGAAACTTTTAGAAAAGGAGATGTTACTGTTAATTTTATCAAAGAAACACCCGATTTATTTGTGTTTAAAGCGCCTAGAAATAGAGCTACCAAATTGGTTACCTATTTGGGTGATGTGATTGTAAACGGAAATGCGGATGTTAAAAAATTAGATCCTACAAAGAAATTTATAAAACCTGTTGTACCTAAATTTGATGCCAATGCTGCGTATCCTGAAGGTACAAAAGACAAACTAACTGCATTAGGGCCTGATGCATTTGCGCAATGGTTAAAAAATGAAAAGCAAATTCATTTTACAGATACTACCATGAGAGATGCACACCAAAGTTTGCTGGCAACAAGAATGCGAACTTTTGATATGCTAAAGGTTGCAGAAGGATATGCTAAAAACAACCCCAATATTTTTAGTATGGAAGTTTGGGGTGGCGCTACTTTTGATGTTTGCATGCGTTTTTTACAAGAAAACCCTTGGGAACGTTTGCAATTGTTACGAAAAGCAATGCCAAATGTATTGTTGCAAATGCTAATTCGTGGGTCTAATGGTGTAGGTTACACGGCGTATCCAGATAATTTAATTGCCAAGTTTGTAGAGCAATCTTGGGAACATGGTGTCGATTTGTTTCGAATTTTCGACTCTTTAAACTGGATGGAATCTATTGCACCTTGTATAGAACATGTTAGAACCAGAACCAATGGTTTGGCAGAGGGTTCTATTTGCTATACTGGCGATATTTTAAATCCAAAAAACACCAAATACAACTTAAAATATTACACCACTTTAGCCAAAGACATCGAAAATGCGGGTGCGCATATTTTGGCAATTAAAGACATGGCTGGTTTGTTAAAACCTTATGCTGCTTTCGAATTGGTAAGTGCTTTAAAGCAAACGGTAAATATTCCGATTCATTTGCACACGCACGATACCTCTTCTATACAAGCTGCTACCTATTTAAAGGCAATAGAAGCAGGTGTAGATGTTGTTGATGTTGCTTTGGGTGGTTTGTCTGGTTTAACCTCGCAACCCAACTTTAACTCTGTGGTAGAAATGATGAAATTTAACGACAGAGCAAGCAATTTAAACAATCAATCTTTAAACGAATATTCTAATTACTGGGAAACAGTAAGAGATTACTACTACCCTTTTGAGTCTGGTTTAAAAGCAGGTTCTGGTGAAGTTTTTAAACACGAAATTCCGGGTGGCCAATATTCGAACTTAAAGCCACAGGCGCAAGCATTGGGTTTGGAAGATCGTTTTCATGAAATTACCAAAATGTATGCAGATGTAAACTTACTTTTTGGCGATATTGTAAAAGTTACACCAAGCTCTAAGGTTGTGGGTGACATGGCACAGTACTTAGTTAGTAACAACTTAACGGTGCAAGATGTGTTAGAACGCGGACATACCATTTCTTTTCCGCAATCTGTAGTTCAATTTTTTAAAGGTGATTTAGGGCAACCCGTTGGCGGATTCCCAAAAGATTTGCAGAAACTTATCTTAAAAGACGAACAACCTTATACAGATAGACCAAATGCACATATACCTGCTTTAGATATTGATGAAGAGTACAAAGACTTTAAAAAGATATTTGAAAACGATTTAAGTAGACCGATTGATTTTACAGATTTCTTATCGTATAAATTGTATCCGAAGGTATTTACAGATGCTTACAACAAGCATTTAAAGTACGATAGTTTGATTAACCTACCAACTAAAAACTTTTTCTACGGAATGGAAGTTGGCGAAGAAATTATAGTTGAGTTAGACAAAGGAAAAACCTTGTTAATTACCCTAGATTCTATAGGTAAAGCCAATGAAGAGGGGTTGGTAACTGTTTACTTTAAGGTAAACGGACAAGGAAGATCTGTGCAAATAAAAGACACCTCTGTAAAAGTAGAAACTATACAAAATATAAAAGCAGCTAAAGAGAATGCACACGAAATTGGTGCACCTTTACAGGGTTTATTATCTACAATCTTGGTGAAGAAAGGTGATAAAGTTGCTAAGAATCAGCCTTTATTTATCATCGAAGCCATGAAAATGGAAACAACCATTACAGCCAACGAAGATGCTACTATAGATGCCATTATTTTACATGAAGGCACGCTTGTAAATTCTGAAGACTTGGTCTTAAAACTAGAAAGTTAATTTTTTTTTTTTAATAGTTCACGTTAGAAGTCCGTTATTGTTTTTATGCAATAGCGGGCTTTTTAATTTATACGTAAATCAGTATTTATTTGGTAGCTCGTGTTTAATTTCTTCCTTTTTCATCAGGATACAAACCTGGTAAATTATCACTTTGATAATACGTTTTTGTATCAATATTCATTGCACATACCTTTCCTTTAAAAGCAGCACCTGTATCAACATTCCATACATTGGCTCTGTTCATTGGTGTCGGTATTCCGAAATTAGTTGTTGGTGTATGTCCTATATAAATTTCTGCATAATGTTGCAATCGCTTCGGATACGTTGGGTTGTTTTTATCGATGGTAACATTCATTGCCAAAGCCATTTCCCACAAAGTTCTATCAAAGTAAAAATTACCAGGAAACATTTCTTTAACAACACCGTGCATTGATGTAAAACCGGCATGTAAAAACAATCTATTTGCGTCGTCTAAATGGTACAATAATAGGTTTTCGAAAAATGTTAAGTGCTCACTTTTTTCTGCTGCAGTAAAACCATCATAACTATCGATGGTTTCTTTACCACCATGCATGTACCAAGTAGGATTTACACTTTCATCTTTTAGCCATTCTTCGCACCAAACATCATGATTTCCTTTGATAAAAATACAGTTGATTTTTTTTGACAACTCGATTAAAAAAGAAACTACTTGTGCAGACTCGCTCCAGCCATCTACATAATCTCCCATAAAAATAAGTGTGTCTTCTTCGGTAACTTCTAGTTTATTTAATACTTGTACTAGGGCTTTTAAACCGCCGTGAATGTCTCCAATTGCAAAAGTGCTCATTTGTTGTGTTGTTTAATAAACAAAACTAAACGATTCTAGCTAACTTTTTAAGTATTTGCTTTAAATTAAGGTTAAAAATACTGCCCTAAACCAAAAACCAACCCTCCTTTTGTCGTATTTCTGGTATCGTAGACTTTAAAACCATAATCGATTCTAAAAGTAGCATTGTATATTTTTTTACTGATAAAACGCAGCCCTATTCCAGAGAATACTCTTAATTTTTCTTGTTTAAAAAGGTCGCTTAATTGTCCGCCAGGTTCTCGCCAAGTACCTGCATCCGTAAAAACATTGGTTTGAATTGCCAGCCACTTTTTATCGTAAACGGTATGTCTATATTCAGAATTTAAAACCGCAACACCAGTACCTCTATCTACCAAAATACCAACACCTCTAATATTTACATTGTTATCTAAAGCAAAGGGCGCAAAAGGTGAATTCTCATTAGAAGCAATACCCAAACGTAATTTATTTGCCCAATTGCCTTTAGCACCAATCCTTTTGTAATAGAAAAAGTCGTTCCAAGCAATTAAAAAATCATTTTGAAAATCGTTTTGCGTAGTAACATATTGCGTGTATAAGACACTTTTAAAACCGCTAACGTATTGGTAGTAATAATCTAAACCATTGTATTGATACACCAGTTTTAAAAGTTTTTTATCTAAATCTAACGCCAATGGTACACCTTCTGCGGTTTCACCAGACAAGTATTTATATTTCTCTGAAAAAAAGCTGATACCGAAATCGATGCGATGCTTTAAATTCAGTTGATACAAACCTAGCAGTTCTACCGAAGTATTGTTGTACAAGTAATTGGCTGTTTTTTCACCAAAATACAACGGCTCTTCACTTTTCCAGTCTTTAAAACTGATTGCCAATCCCCATTTTTTGGAAAACAAATTGGGTGCGCGATAGGTAAAACCATAAGAATGAAAACCATTATTTTGATAAAAGCCACCAAACGTAGTGTTGTTTCCTAAAAAATTATACTCGTACAAACCAAGTTTATAAGCAAATTGTTTGTTGGTGGTTGTCCAGAAATTTAAACTTGGTAAAAGTGTAAAATTCTCTTCTATACCAATTTTTACATGGCTTTTAAAATTGGGCAACCGAGTTACATTAAAATAAGCATGACTTACAGCAGGCAATCTTTTTAAAAATGTGATGTCTTGATTCAGTTTTACAGAATCTAATACTTCGCCTTGTTTTGTGGTTATTATCTTTTTTAAATAGCTTGTTTTAATTTTATCTTGCCCTACTATTTCTAAAGAAACAATTGTTGTTTTTTGCGCACATGTTACTTGCATGCAAAAACTAAAAAATAAGAACAAGAAACTCTTTTGAATCACGCTATTGAGCTATAAATGTATTTTGAATAACTAAGTTAAGCCAATTATCTGTATCTAAACCATAAATGTACAATTTATAAGAATCGTCTAACACCAAAGCGGGCGGTGTACTTGTATGAATATTATCTGCAACTATAATATTCGATTCGTTATAATACGCAAACTGCTTGTCTTTTGTATAAGTACCTGTTATAAAAGTATCGTCATTTAACGTAAGTACTTCAAAGTATTTGTCTGTATCTGTAAACGTACCATCTTGCCAAGTAAAAACAGGTTCTAATGTGTTTGGGTATGCAATATCAACAGCAGTAGACCATTGGGTTTGCTTGGTTGCGTTTTTTGTTTTTATAGGTTTAGAAATGTACAATGTATCGTCTAAAAGATAAGTAACCAGACAATACACATTTGTAGTAACCTCATTTGTAAAACGTCTAAACTTACCACCAAACTGTGCTGCACTTGTAAAGTTTCTTCTTGTATAATTGCTAAAATCTAAAGGATCTACAGTAGTATCTGCGGTTTCATAATAACGATAATCGTAAGCACCAGTTAACGGATAAAAATAAATATTGGTTTGCGCCGCATTACCGTTTGCAGAACCTGCAAATGCAATTGCATCTTCTTGCGTTGTTTTATCGGAATTCTTTGCAATGTATTCTGATAGGTTTTGCGGTATAAATTGATCTTCTATAATAAGGTTAACCCAATTATCTTCGCTTACGCCCATCATGGTAAAATTATAAATCTCATCTTCTACCAAATCTTTTGGTGCAGCTTCATTTAACTTTGGCGATGCTAAAACATTGCTTTCATCATAATACTGAAAAAACTTCTCTGTAGTATATGTACCAGAAATAAACTCATTTTCTTCATCTGAAATTACTTCAAAATAAATAACATTCTCATCGATTTTGCCATCATTCCATGTAAAATTAGGTTCTACGGTAGATTTGTATCCTATTTGAACATCATTAGAATATTCTGTAGCTTTAGTTTGATTGTTAATTTTTATAGGTTCAGAAATTCTTAGTTCGTTTTCTTTTACATAGGTAAGCAAACACCAAGATTCTATGTCGCTAGAACGTGTAAAACGCCCTAATTTACCACCAAAAACAGCTTCACTATCTAAACTTTCTCTTCTGTAATTTTCGAAATTATCTTTGTCTGCATCTGGCGATGTTAATTCGTAATAACGAATATCTGTTGCCCCTTCTTCTGGATAATAAAAAATATAGGTGGTGCTTGTATTAGATACTGCACTTGCAGCACAAGCAACTACTGTTTTTTCGGTAACACTTGCTTTGGTTGCAATGTATTCTTGTAAAGTTCTTGGTATGGTAATGTCTGTATCTTCTGAACAAGAAACAATTGCCAAACATAAAAAAAGAAATGCTATTTTTTTAAAGACCATATAATTTTCTAATTAATTCTTCTGCTGGTTTATTTTGCGGTGTAAATCTATTGTTTTTTTCGCCACCAACGTTAGCGTGTCTATGAAACCATTTCCATATAAAACCACCAGCAAACCATTCTTCTTGCCAAAATTGATTGTGAATTGCTTGCAATGCATTGGCTTGCGCTTGTAAATTTACCGAACCTTCTATTCTATTAGAGTCCCAAGGTTCTTTACCATTAAAGTCTACACTTCTATACCCAAACTCTGTAAACAAAACAGGTTTCTTTACAGATTTTTGAAGTTTTAGAATTGCTTGTTTGTGCGGTTGCCAACCCGCTTCATAGTCTGCCACTGTGGGCGATTTTAAATCGCTTACAGGAAAATAGGCATCTATACCAATATAATCGATTTCTTTCCAGAAAGGTACTCGCGAGTATTCATCCCAATTGGCAGCATAGGTTAATTTGCCCTTGTAAACTGCTCTTATTTTCTGAATAAGTTGCTGCCAAAATGCAGGCCTATTCACAACAAATTGCTCTAACTCTGTACCAATACAAAAAATTTCTGCATTTAAAGATGCTGCTGCCTTTGCATAGGTTAAAATAAAAGCTGTGTAAGAATCTTCTAGAACTTGCCAATTTTCTTCAGAATCCATTTTTATGTTACCAGTAAATTCTCCTCGCCACACCCAAATGTGTGGTTTTACCATAATGCGCACATTTTCTTTTTGAAAACGTTTTGCGTATTGCAACAATCCATTTTCTGTTTCACCAAACCATTGCCTTTTGGTGTTATGCGTAATTGTTGGTGTTGCCAAATTCTTTATAAAGCCAAAAGGCATCAATGCAACATAATTGCTTTGTGCCTTTAAAACTGGTGTAATGTGTTGTGTGCTAATAGTATCTCTTGATGCTACAAAGCTTACTCCGTTTATTTTTTTAGACTGACTTTTGCAAGAGAAGTTTAAAAGAATTACTAAGAGCAATAGGAGTTTTTTTGTTTTCATAAATCTCCATAAAAATACTTCTTTTTGTTAAAATAGCGCTCTTAAACCAATGTTAAAACTTTGTCCTAAACCAGTATCGTTACCACGTATGAATTTACTATACAAAACCTCTAAGTTTAACAAGTCTGTTAATTGGTATTTTCCACCAAAACCAAGCGCGGTATAATCTTGTGTAAAATCGCCAAAACGTTGCGCGTGTTGCACAAAACCTAAAACAGTAGATTTATCCGAAGGAAAATAACTCATAAAAATCCCGGGTGCTAATAAAAACGTCTTATTTGCAAAACTATCTTCTTCGCCAAAATTATACTCGGTATTTAACTCTGTAAACAATTGCCAGTTACCGCTTGGTAGTGTGTAATCATAAAAAAAACGATTCTGAAAAGTGTACGCCGTTTGGTCTAAAAAAACACCATTTTCTGTTTCGTTTTCTAAAATCGGAATGTGAAAAGCAGATTGTATCGAGAAGTTTCCTACATTTTCTAATGGCTGAAATTTAATTGCTGGTGCAAAAGAAGAAAGCCCTTTTCTTGCTGTTGCATCATTGCCTAAATCGAAAACTGCCGTTGCACTTCTACCGCCAATTGTATTCGAACGATATTCTAACAATACACCTACATTAATTCTGTTATTTTCAGAAACACCCGTAAATACTTCTAACGTTGATGTAAAATAATTTTCTCTTGCCTTGTCTGCTTTTACTCCGTTAAACTTCCCTTTGGTTTCCGTATACAAATTGTTAAAAAACTTAATATCCCACTGCCCCTTGTTTAATAATTTTGATGGCGTATACGTTTGCACATTGCTTTTTGCAGGTGCATCATTTTCTTGCGCTTGCACTTGTAAACCTATAGCTAAAAAGGCTACAAACAAACTTTTACTTAAAACTTTTTTCATTATTGGTTGATTTTAATGTTGGTAAATTTTTTAAGTAAGTCTTTACAATTTTTAGATACTTACAAACATTTTCTAGAAAATCTATTTATAATGATTCTAAATTTAATTAAAATGAAGTTTCAGTTTTAAGTTCTTAACTTTAGCTTCGACATAAAAGCAACAATCAATCAACTATGGAACATATTGTAATAATTGGGAACGGTATTGCCGGCGTAACTGCAGCAAGACACATTAGAAAAAAGTCTGACAAACAAATTACCATTGTGTCTGCAGAAACCAAATATTTCTTTTCTAGAACTGCTTTAATGTATGTGTACATGGGGCACATGAAATTTGAACATACACAACCTTATGAAAATTGGTTTTGGGATAAAAACAACATTGCCTTAAAAGAAGGTTTGGTAACAAAAGTACATACAGAAAACAGTAATATTGAATTAGCTTCTGGTGAAATTTTAGCCTACGATAAATTAATTATTGCTACAGGTTCTAAACCAAATAAGTTTGGTTGGCCTGGGCAAGATTTAGAAGGTGTTATTGGCATGTACCACAAACAAGATTTAGAAAAACTAGAACAACTTGCACCAGATAATAAAGCGTGTAATAGAGCCGTAATAGTTGGTGGTGGTTTGATAGGTATTGAATTGGCAGAAATGCTACGCAGTAGAAAAATACCAGTTACTTTTTTAGTGAGAGAAACCAGTTTCTGGAACGGTGTTTTGCCTGCTCAAGAATCTGAAATGATAAATCAGCATATTAAAGAACACCACATAGATTTGCGTTTAAACACCAACTTAAAAGAAATTAAAGCAGATAAAAACGGACGCGTAACTTCTATTATTATTGAAGAAACTGGTGAAGAAATTGCTTGTAATGTTGTTGGTTTAACTGCTGGTGTTACCCCAAATATAGATTTCTTAAAAGAATCTAATATCGAACTTGGTAGAGGTGTAAAAGTAAATCGTTTTTTAGAAACCAATGTGGCTAATATTTATGCCATTGGAGATTGTGCAGAACAACACGAAGCCATCGGACAAAGAAGAAATATTGAAGCAGTTTGGTACACGGGCAGGATGATGGGAGAAACCTTAGCAGAAACTATTTGTGGCAATAGAATAGCATACAAACCCGGACATTGGTTTAATTCTGCAAAATTTTTAGACATTGAATATCAAACATATGGTTGGGTGTTTAGCGAAAGAAATAAGAAAGAAAACGAAGCGTATTTTCAATGGAAACATCCATCAGAAAATAAATGCATTACCATTTCTTTTGATAAGGATACTAAACAATTCTTAGGAATTAATACGTTTGGCATTCGAATGCGCCATGAAATATTTGACAAATGGCTTACAGAAAAGCAAAACATATCACATGTTTTAGAATTCTTAGCAGACGCTAATTTTGATCCAGAATTTTACAAACTTCACGAAAAAGAAATTGTAGCAAAATTCAATAAAGAAAACAACACCAATATACAACTACAAAAGAAAAGCTGGAAAAGAATTTTTAGCAAAGCATAAGATGATGAAAGCAATAAAACAAACAGGATTACTACTTTTTCTTATAGGTTTAGCCACCTTTATAGCCTTAATTTTTACAGGTGATTTTAATTTAAATCAAACAGAACTTGATACTTTTTTAAAGGATCAAAACTATAAAAATGAAGTAATTGCCAAAGAACTGCAACAAGCAGTCGTAACCAAAGACAACTTGTCTATTTTTGAGTTCTCTAGCCGTACTAGAAAAGCATATGCAAATGCTAATAAACATTACGATGATTTAATTGCAAAATACGATGCAGCTAAAAATTGGGAGAAAAAAGGAGCTCAGTTTCAATATAAAATCTCTGGTAAACCACACAGTCTTAGCTATACACTTGCCAAAAAGGCTGGTAAAGGTTTTGCGGCACAACAAACGAGTTGGGCATGGTTTTTAACCTTTGGTTTGGGTATTATAGGTGCACTTATGTTTATTGTACCAGATGTAATTTTGTTAGGAAAACCTGGTATTAAAAATGATGGTATCTTTTTAAGTGCTGCTACCAATCGCGGTTGGATTGGTTGGTTTGCTTTTGTGTTTCTAGTTAGTTTTTACATACTGCTATACTTCTATCCAGATTACATTGTAAATTGGGTGTATTTGGTAGATCCTATTAGTAAATTTATAAGCGGAAACCCTGCAAGCCAATGGTTTTTATACGGATTTTTATATTGTGTTGTAATGACAGTAATGGCTGTTAGAATGTACATTAAATATCGCCATAATAAATACCAAATATTAAGAACTACATCTGTTTTATTCTTTCAAATAGTATTTGCTTTTTTGATTCCAGAAATTTTAGTGCGATTCGAAAAACCATGGTACGACTTTAAAAATGCGTTTCCTTTAGATTATGATTTCTTTTTTAAATGGAATTTAGAGGAATTATTAGCCAGCGGTGGTTTAGGTCTATTCATTTTAGTTTGGGGTGTTGTACTTACGATTGTAGTTGTGCCTGTTATGGTGTATTTCTTCGGAAAAAGATGGTATTGTTCTTGGGTTTGTGGTTGTGGTGGATTGGCAGAAACGCTAGGAGACCCTTACAGACAATTGTCTAGTAAAACCTTACTTTCTTGGCGAGTAGAACGCATTGTAATTCATTCTGTATTAATATTTGTTTTAGTGATGACTGGTTTTGCTTTATACACTTTCTTTACAAACGAAGGACAAGTATTAGGCATTCAAACACAAACAATTCAAGATATTTATGGCTTTTTAATCGGTTCTATTTTTGCGGGAGTTATCGGTACTGGTTTTTATCCAATTTTTGGTAATAGAGTTTGGTGTAGATTTGGTTGCCCATTAGCAGCTTATTTAGGTTTTGTACAACGTTTTAAATCTAGATTTAGAATTACAACCAACGGTGGTCAATGTATTTCTTGCGGAAACTGTTCTACGTATTGCGAGCAAGGTATCGATGTTAGAGCTTATGCACAAAAAGGAGAAAACATTGTACGTTCTAGTTGTGTTGGTTGTGGTGTATGTTCTGCAGTTTGCCCTAGAGGTGTTTTAAAATTAGAAAACGGTCCGGAAGAAGGAAGAATAAATCCTACTGATGTTTTATTAGGAAACGATGTTGATTTAATGGATTTGGTAAACAAGAAATAATTACCAACATATCAAGTTTAATTTAAAAAAGGACGCTATTAGGCGTCCTTTTTTTTGTGGTTGTTTAAAGCTTAAATTTAAGGATGATAGAATCTTTATGTTGACTAGTATATCGTTTTAACTCTTCAGCTTAAATAGTTATATCAACTATAAACCTTTTCAAATAACATAAGCCACAGATAAAATCTGTGGCTTATAAATTCAAATCAAAAAACTAAAAAAGTTTTTATAGGTTTGGTAACAATACTCTATCGATTACGTGTACGATACCATTTGTTGTTTGTACATCAGGAATTCCCATATTAGCAACTTCTCCTCCGTTTCCGGCACCTGTAACAGTAAGTGTTCCGTTTGTAAAAGCACCTAATGTTAAATCGTCTCCTCCTAAAGGAGTTACAGTACCTGCACTTAATTCTGAAGTAAATTTACCATCGTTGGCAATAACATGATTTAAAAGTACTTGTTGTACAGTTTCTTTTGGTAATTGACGGATATCTGCTGGCGAAGTAAATGTCAATCCTAAGGCAGCACCTAAATCAATAAATGCTTGATCTGTTGGAGCAAAAACTGTAAAAGAAGGACTCCCTTCTGATGCTGTTAAAGCCTCTGCCAATTCTGCATATACTACAGCCTCTACTAAATATGTTAATTCTGGTGAAGTAAATACGTTTGCACTTTGTAAAGCTATTGCAGTTTGTACAATATCTGCACCACTAGCAATCATCACTTTATCAATTACATGCACAGTACCATTACTTGCCGTAACATCTGTAGCTAAAATTTTAGAACCGTTAATGTAAGTATCTTCTCCTCTTTCGATAAATCTTCTATCTAAAGAAAGTGCAGATGTAGACGTACCGCCATCACTAATTGTATTTCCTGCTAAGTTTCCGTTAGAAACGTGGTATAATAAAGTGTTTGTTAAAAATGTTTTTTGAAGAACCCCAAGTGTATTTTCATTCAATCCTAAACGCGCAAATGCATCATTAGTTGGTGCAAAAACAGTGTATGCTCCGCTTGCATCATTTGGGTTAGAGTTACTTAAAACTCCTGCAACACCACCTGCTACTGCTGCCGCTTCTAAAGTGCTAAAGTCTGCATTAGATACCGCTATATTTGCTATTGATGGTAATTCATCTTCGAAACTAGATTCGGTTTGACAAGAAGATACTAAGCTTACTGTTAAAATTGTAATAAATATATATTTTAGTTTGTATAAATTTTTCATGATTGTATGTTTTATTAAGTTTTTAATTAAAATGAGTAGACAACGCCACCGTAAGATCCTGTAGCTTTTCCTAAATTTCTACCAGAGATATACGTGTTTGTACCCGCAGTAATACCAATTGAATCTGTAAAAGGATAAAATGCGTTGATACCAATTCTTGTATAATTTACACGTGTTGCAGGAAAAAACCCTGTAAACCCTTCGCCTAAAATATCTACACCACTATCATCTGATAATTGGTTTGCTACAAAAGCATCTACGTAAAACTTAGAAGCTGCATACCCTAATTTAAACTCACTTAATAAAGCATTTGGCACATCGTTACCTCTAACACTGTATCCTAATTGCCCTGTTGCAAAAAAACCAGAGTTCATTTTATACGTAGCAACACCAAAAGCATTGTAGGTTGTTGCTTCGTTACCTATTGCAATAATAGATTGTAAACCTTCGTTTGCACTGTAATTACCAATTGGTGTTTCTATACCCGCTGCACCAATAAAATCTAAACTACTGTTTTCAAAATTTAAAGTGTGTAATCTGTATTTAGCATACACTTTTAAATTTTGTACTCCTTTTCTTACATTTTCAAAACCGTTGTTTTCTAAAACTGCATCAGATGCATTTCCTTCGGATTTAATGTAAGGCACATTTAATACAATATTAAAATTGTCTGAAACTCCAATTTCTCCGAATAAAGAAATACTACTAATACTTACATCGTTAAAAACAGGTACGCCATCAATTTCATTGGGTACTAAAAATACTTTACTGTAATTTTCTTTAGAATAAGAAACGACTACAGAACCTTCACCAGATTTTTTCATAAAACCATTTACCGGACTCTGAGCTATTGTAAAGCTCGATACTAAAAGGCATAAACCTAAAAGTGTTTTCATTTTTTTTGTCATAATGTTTGTTTTTTAATTGTTAGTGACACCATACCTACGAGAAAAAAAGAAGTGCGGTTTTATTTTTTTTAAAAAAAACCAAAAAAAAAATTTTACGTATGTAAAGTACCCCCTGAAAGTTTACACTTATTATAACGACAACTTAAACACATAACCAATAGTATGCTTTTTAAATACCTAACAATTTTATTTTTTCTAACGAACTTTAATCAAAAAGAATTTATTAAAAATTACGATAATCAAGGAAATTTAACATCCGAAGGATGGATGCTAAACAATAAGAAAACAGATTATTGGACTTTTTACTACACAAACGGAACCATAGAAAAAAAAGGTCATTTTAATAGTGGTAAAAAAACGGGTTATTGGTATTTTTACGCCGAAAATAATAACCTACTTAAAGAAGGTGGTTATAAAAACAATAAAGCAAGTAACTGGTGGATTTTTTATTCTAAAAACAAAAAAATAAAAATTCAGTATAAGAATGGCCTAAAAGATGGTTATTCGCTAATATACTACAACAACCGTTTAAAAAAATCTGAACGCTACAAGTCTAATAAAAAAATTGGAGAATGGACTTCTTACTATAGTTTTAAGAAAGACAATCCGAACGCAAAATTTTAATGAATTCAAATATTAAAGTAATCATTCCTGCTTATAACGAGCAAGATTCTATAGGAAACGTTATAAGAGACATTCCCAAAATAGTAGACGAAATTATTGTAGTTAGCAATAACTCAACCGACAAAACTGAAGAAAACGCCGCCAAAGCTGGTGCAACTGTTTTAACAGAAAACAGAAAAGGGTATGGTTATGCTTGTTTAAAAGGAATGGATTACATTTCTAAACAAGAAATAAAGCCAGAAATTGTTGTTTTTTTAGATGGAGATTACTCTGATTATCCAGAGCAACTTACAGAATTAATTGCACCAATAGAGCAACAAGATTTAGATTTTGTAATTGGCGCAAGAGTAAAAGAATTAAGAGAAACAGGTGCAATGACGCCGCAACAAATATTTGGTAATTGGCTAGCTACAAGCCTAATGAAACTGTTTTTTAATGCTAATTTTACAGATTTAGGACCATTTAGGGCTATTAAATACAATAAGTTACTGGCATTGCAAATGGAAGATAAAACTTACGGATGGACAGTAGAAATGCAGTTAAAAGCATTAAAACAAAAACTAACGTATGTAGAAATACCTATGAAATATAGAAACAGAATAGGTGTCTCTAAAGTTTCAGGAACCGTAAAAGGTAGTATATTTGCGGGCATAAAAATTTTAGGTTGGATCTTCAAATACAGTTTTAAATAATGGTTTTAGAATACATCGTAATTATCATTTATTCTATATCTCTTTTGCTTATTTTAATGTACGCAATAGCACAATTAAATTTACTTTTTAATTACTTAAAAGCAAGAAAGAAAAAAGACACATCAGAAAAACTAGATTTTTCTAACCCAAAAGAAATTCCGTTTGTTACCATACAATTGCCTGTTTATAACGAGTTGTATGTTATGAAACGCTTGCTAAAGAATATTGCTAAAATTGAATACCCTATAGACAAATTAGAAATTCAGGTTTTAGATGACTCTACAGATGAATCTGTAGAAACTACTGCGAAACATATCAAAGAAATTCAAGATAAAGGAATAGATATACAACACATTCGAAGAACCAACAGGCAAGGTTTTAAAGCAGGTGCTTTAAAAGAAGGGCTAAAAATTGCCAAAGGAGAATTCATAGCCATTTTTGATGCGGATTTTTTACCTCAAAAAGATTGGTTATTACAAACTGTACCTTATTTTAAAAATGAAAACATTGGTGTTGTGCAAACTCGTTGGGGACACATCAATAGAAATTACTCTACACTTACAAAAATACAAGCTTTTGCCCTAGATGCACATTTTACTTTAGAACAAGTTGGTAGAAATAGTAAAGGCCATTTTATCAATTTTAATGGTACTGCTGGTGTTTGGCGTAAAGAGTGTATTTATGATGCTGGTAATTGGGAAGGCGATACGTTAACCGAAGATTTAGATTTAAGTTACCGTGCACAATTGAAAAACTGGGAGTTTAAATATTTAGAGCATGTAGAAACACCAGCAGAATTGCCGGTAATTATTAGTGCAGCTAGATCACAGCAATTTAGATGGAACAAAGGTGGTGCAGAGAATTTTCAAAAAATGATGAAACGTGTTATAAAAAGTGATAATGTTTCTCTTAAAACTAAAATTCACAGTTTATTGCACTTACTAAACAGTTCTATGTTTACTTGTATTTTTTTAGTAGCCGTTTTAAGTATACCTATGTTATACATTAAAAACGAATACGAGCATCTTAAAATTTACTTTTATGTAATGAGCTTCTTCGTGGTAAGCTCGCTTATCTTTTTTATCTGTTATTGGCATATGTACAAGAATATTTATGGCGGCGGATTTAAAAATTTCATAAAATATATTGGTGCTTTCTTTACCTTTTTCTCTATTGCAATGGGTTTTTCTTTACACAATACAATTGCGGTTTTAGAAGGGCATTTAGGTAAGAAAAGTGAGTTTGTGAGAACTCCTAAATTTAATATTAAAACAATTAAAGACGGTTGGAAAAACAATAAATACATCAAAAAGAAACCTTCTATTCATGTTGTTTTAGAAGGCATTTTAGCTATTTATTTTGTTTTTGGAATGTACAGTGCTTTTGTAGTAGGAAATCAAGGTGGTGATTTCGGGTTGTTTCCTTTTCACTTTATGCTTTTTGTAGGTTTTAGCTACGTGTTTTTTAAATCTGTTTTTTCTAAAGCATAATGGCTTTTTTAAAAAAATACACCACAGCATTTGCAGTTTGTTTAAGTATAATTGCTTATTTTCTTTTTGCTTATTTTATTGAAAGAACTGCTTTTTATACCGTGTGTTTTTTATGGTTTTCTTTGTTTACCGGTTTTTTTATACTGATAAAAAACAAACAAACTTCTTTTGAAACATTAGCTGCAATAGCCATTCTATTTCGCTTGGTTTTTCTATTCTCGATTCCGAATCTATCACAAGATTTTTATAGATTTATTTGGGATGGAAGAATGCTATTAAACGGCTTTAATCCGTATTTATCTTTACCAGAAACTTTTATCCAACAAAACATACAGCCCATTGCAGATGCCAAAGAGCTGTATGCTGGTATGGGTTCTTTAAACGGAAGTCATTTCACCAATTATCCGCCATTAAATCAGTTATGTTTTTTAATTGCTGCACTATTTGCTAGTAAGAGCATCTTCGGATCTGTAATTGTTTTAAGAACGCTAATTATTTTAGCAGATTTAGGAATTCTATACTTCGGAAAAAAACTTCTACAAAATCTAAACTTACCAATTAAAAACATTTTTTGGTATGTATTAAATCCATTTATTATTATAGAAATGACTGGTAATCTACATTTCGAATCTGTAATGCTCTTTTTCTTAGTTTGGGCCTTGTATAAATTGCAACAGCAAAAATGGATTTTTGCAGCCATATTAATTGCATGTTCAGTATCGGTAAAATTAATTCCGTTGTTATTTTTACCATTATTTTTTCAATGGTTTGTATATAGCAAAGTTAATTTTAAAGCAAAAGAAAACTGGTTGGGTTTTAAAATCAATTTTAAAGGGCTCTTAAAATTCATAGCATTTAATAGTATCATTTTAATTGTAACAGCTTTGTTATTCTTACCATTTTTCTCATCAGAATTAATTCACAACTATTCTAATTCGGTTGGTTTGTGGTTTCGTAACTTTGAATTTAATGCAAGTTTTTACTATATCTTTCGAGAAATTGGCTACTTTTTTAGAGGTTACAACGAAATTGCTATCATTGGTAAAATAACACCTGTTTTAACAATACTTTTTTTACTGTATGTAACTTTTTTTAGAAAAAACAAAAGCAGCATTCAGTTAATTACTGCGATGCTATTTGGTTTGTGTTTTTATTATTTTACCGCAACAACTGTGCACCCTTGGTACGTTGCTACTCCGTTAATTTTAAGTGTATTTACAAAATACAAGTTTCCGGTAGTTTGGTCTTTACTAATAATTTTAACGTATCAAGCCTATGCAAATACACCTTGGCAAGAAAACTTATCTATTGTTTTCTTAGAGTATTTTGTGCTTTATTCTTTTATAAGTTACGAACTTTGGCAAGACTATAAAATGAAGAAATTGTAAAATTACAGCGAACTTCTTCTTATCTACTGAGTTTTTTGTATTTTGGTCACTAATTTTTTACCATATATGAAAAGACTTACAATAAAAGACATAGCTAAACAATTTGGTGTATCTATTTCAACGGTTTCTAAAGCGCTGAACGACAGTTATGAAATTAGCGTAAGTACTAAAGAAAAAATTCAGAAATACGCAAAAGAAAACAACTACAAACCTAACTTTAATGCGTTAAGCCTTAAAAACAGGTCTACAAAAACAATTGGTATTATTATACCAAATATGTTAAACTACTTTTTTGCACAGGTATTTAATGGTATCGAAAAAGTTGCCAACGAAAAAGGCTATAAAATTATTTCTTGTATTTCTAACGAATCTTATGACAAGGAAGTAGAAACTATGGAAATGCTTTCTAACGGAAGTATCGATGGATTTATACTTTCTTTGGCAGAAGAAACCGTGTTAAAAAACGACTTTAAACATTGCGAAGATATTTTAGACAATGGCACACCCATTGTAATGTTTGATAGAGTTGCAGAAATTATTAATTGCGATAAAGTTATTACAGACGATTTTAAAGGTGCTTCTAAAACTGTAAAATACTTAGCTAAAGCTGGTAGTAAAAATATTGCATTTATCTCTACAATTAGCAATTTAGAAATTGGTAAAAAAAGACATCAAGGTTATTTAAAAGGTTTAGAAAAAGCTGGTTTGCCGGTGAATAATAAACTAATTATAAATATTATTGAAGAAGATTATAAAAAATATGAAAGTATTTTAGCTCCTATTTTTGATGCAAATGAAATAGATGCAGTGATTGCGACAGACGAATCTTCTGCAATTGCAGCAATGAAAATTGCACAGAAAAAAGGTTTAAAAGTACCCGAAAATTTTGCCGTTGTTAGTTTTTCTAACGGAATTTTAGCGAGACATTCTCAACCAAAAATGACTACTGTGAGTCAGCATGGAGAAAAAATGGGCGCAACTGCAGCAAAACTATTAATTGAAAGATTAGAAAACAAAGCGGCTCCTAAAGACCAACCTAAAACGGTAATTATTAAAACAGATTTAGTAGAACGAAACTCTACTAAAAAATCTTAAATAAATGGATTTAAGTAACGTAAAACTAGTAGTTTCTGATATGGACGGAACACTACTAAACTCAAAAGGAGAAGTTAGTCCGTTATTTTTCGAACTTTTTAAAAAACTACAAGAAAAAAACATCACATTTTGTGCCGCTAGCGGAAGACAATACCACAGTATTGTAGATAAATTAGCTACAATTAAAGATGATATTTATGTTATTGCAGAAAATGGAGCAATTGCAAAAAAAGCAGATAAAATATTACTACAAGAATCTTTAGAAGCTTCTAAGATTCAGAAAATTATTCCGATTTTAAGAGACATAGAAGATACCAATTTTGTTTTATGTACCAAAGACGCTGCTTTTATAGAAAGTAAAGACGAGCGATTTATTGGTTATTTTAAAGAATATTACCATAATTATAACAAAGTAGACGACTTATTAGATGTTGTAAAACACACTCCTATTTTAAAAATAGCGGTATATAACTTTAAATCATCAGAAGCTTATATTTTACCAGCAATAAAACATTTAGAAAATGAATATCTTTTAAAAGTTTCTGGTAAAAATTGGTTAGATATTTCTACAGACAAAGCCAATAAAGGCAATGCTTTAAGACAAGTGCAAAACTTATTAAATGTCTCTAAAAAAGAAACCATGGTTTTTGGTGATTACCATAACGATATTGAAATGCTAAAAGAAGCTGCTTTTAGTTTTTCAATGGAAAATGCTCATAAAGACATCACAGAAATTGCAAATTATGCGACTACAAGTAATGATAATTTTGGAGTAGAAAGTGTTTTAGAAAAATTAGCTAAGGCTTAACTATTAAACACCAAAAGCTGTTACAACAATAGAACGAGAACCACCATTATTTCTGTGTTCTCCTAAGTAAACACCTTGCCAAATACCTAAATTTAACACTCCTTTGGTTATGGGTATTTCTACAAAAGAGCCTAAAAGTGATGCTTTAATATGTGCTGGCATATCATCGCTACCTTCGTAAATATGTTCGTAATAAGCCGCATTTTCTGGCACTAAAATATTTATGTGTTTTTCAAAATCTGATCTTACTGTAGCATCTGCATTTTCGTTTATAGTTAAACTGGCAGATGTATGCTTTATGAATATCTTTAAAATTCCTTTTTCAATTTTACTAAATGCCGGAAATTCCGCTATAATTGTATCAGTAATTAAATGAAAACCTCTTGCATAAGGTTTTAGTCGAATTTCCTTTTGTTCAAAAATCATACTTAATCTTTATAAGAAACAGTACTTTGTCTTTCTCTGTTTACCTGCAATTTGGTAATATCTGGTCTCGAATAATGCCCAACAACATCAAAGTTTTGTCTTTCTTCTAAAACTCTATTAAAATCTAAAGTTTCGATAATTAAACCTTCTTTGTGTAAAACAGGTTCAACCAACCATTCTCCGTTAGGAGCAGCAATACAAGAACCTCCATTTGCTAAAACAGCAGGTGCTTTTTCTAGTATTTTATCTAAATGCGGTGTTTCTGTAGGAAAATCTTTTGTGCTCATTAAACTAGATACAGAAATTACATAAGAACGAGATTCTCTTGCTATAAATCGTGTAATATCTTTTGTATTGTAATCGCTACCAGGCCAAACAGCAATATGTAAATTTTCGCCTAAACCATATAAAGCAGTTCGAGGTAAAGGCATCCAGTTTTCCCAGCAATTTAAGCCTCCAACGGTAAATTCTTTTAACGGATGTACTTGTAAACCATTTCCGTCTCCAGGCGCCCAAGTTAAACGTTCTTCGTACGTTGGTTGTAATTTTCTGTGGACAGATTTTATAATTCCATCAGCATTGATATAAACTAAAGAAGCGTAAATACTATGTCCGCCTCTATTTTGAGCACGTTCCATAATTCCTAAATAGACAGCAATTTTATACTCTTTAGCTAAATCGCAAATAGCATCTAATTCGCCTTTTTCTATGGTAATTGAATTTCTAACATAATGTGCATGAATTTCTTTTTGAACCTTAGAATCCCAAGCAGCACCATCTGTTAAAGAGACCCAAAACGGATATCCTGGTAGCAAAGCTTCACCAAAAACAATGAGTTCACAATTTTCCTTTGAAGCATCTACAATCGATTTTTGTATTTTTTCGATTGTTTTTTCTTTGTTTAACCAAACCGGTGAAATTTGTGCCAATGCAACTTTTAGTAAATTGTTTTTCATAATTCTTAATTATCGTAAACTATTAGTCTCGTTTTTTTATTTTCTTTCTGTTTTCAAAGCGAAATTCATTTAATTCCTTCAACTCACTCTTCACCTTCGATTTCCAAACTTCTAAAACCTTTAAATTATTACCATTATTTGTTTCATTTATGAATCTCATTCGAATTTCGGCAAACTCATTCGATATTTCATTACTAATTAATTTCATCACTTCAAATCCCTTAACTAACTTCTTTTTTCCCAAAAAAAGCCTTTTTCTAAATTTTCTTGCTTGTATTTCTGCTAAATCGAACTGCAATTGCTGAAATTCTAGTTGCTTCTCTAAGTTATTAATTTTTGTAGTATCTATATAAGAACCTTTCCCAATAAAAATATTCTCAACTCTACTATTCAGATTTTTTTTAAAAAAATCGAAACCTTTAGATTCGTATGAGATTAAAAACTGACTAAGAATAGCATCATCATAGTTTTTTTTAATACTATAATCTTCTAAAGATAATTTTTCGGTTGCACTCCATCTTTTTTGTCCTTCTAAAAGTTCTTGTCCAGAAACTGGAAAAACAAATAATAAAAGTAAAAAAGCAAGGTTTATAAAATTTTTCATCAATTCAAATTTAAACCTCGATACTTACAACCAGACCTTCATTACTTCTAACGTTAAAAACAGTTTCGTCATCAAAGATTAAATACTGCCCTTTTACACCAACTAATTTACCTGTATATTTAGGGGTTTTAATAAGGTTTAAACTTTTAGGTTTTGCTGGATATTTACGTACAGGAAAATTGATGTTTGTTTCAGAATTATTCTCGATAAAATATTCTTTTGCTTCCTCTGGTATAAACTCTTTTAACTTCTCTCTCCACTCGACTAAGTTTACATCTTCAATATCATTTTTAAGCATTTTACGCCAATTGGTTTTATCTGCAACATGTTCTTTTAATGCAACCTCTGTAATACCAGCTAAATATCGATTTGGCACCTCTACAATTTCTATAGCTTCATGCGCACCTTGATCTATCCAACGGGTTGGTACTTGTTGTTTTCTTGTAACACCAACTTTTACATTACTAGAATTAGCTAAATAAACAATATGCGGCTGTAATTGCACCTTTTTTTCGTAGGCCAAATCTCTATCTTCAACATCTAAATGTGCCTTACTTAATTCTGGTTTCATTATCCAATCACCAGCATTTGGCGTTTCAAAAAAGCAAGATTTACAAAAACCTTGTCTATATATGGTTTTTTCTAAACCACAATTTAAACACTCGTAAGTAACAAAACTTAAAGATATTTCTTTGTTAATTAACTGGTTCATGTTTAAAAAATCAGTTTTCATATCTAAATAATACTGAATTTCCTCTGCATTTTCGGTCATCATTTTTTTTAAAACTCCTTGGTAAATCATCTCACAAATTTTAGTATTTTTAAACTTCGATTTTAAATTGCAAACTGCATAAAAATCGTACTAAACAAACTTACGAATTTCTATGGCTTTTCAGATTATCAATTCTATAATTTCTTGGTTTTTGAAGAAACGAAAACACCAAATTGAACTGTTTTTAAAGTACCCAAAAGATGTACAAAATGAATTGCTTTTAAAATTGATTCAAACTGCCAAACAAACTTCTTTCGGTAAAGAACATCATTTTAGTTCTATTAAAAATCATGCAGATTTTGCTAAACATGTTCCGATTCAGAAATACGAAACATTTGAGCCACTTATAGAAAACTGTAGAAAAGGCGAACAAAATATTTTTTGGCCATCGCACATTAAATGGTTTGCAAAATCGAGTGGTACAACAAATGCTAAAAGTAAATTTATACCCGTTTCTGATGATGCGTTAGAATATTGCCATATGAAAGCTGGTAAAGACATGTTGTGTTTATACATAAACAACAACCCTAAAACCCAACTTTTTACTGGTAAAGGCTTGCGTTTGGGCGGAAGCTCGGAAGTTTACCAAGACAATGGCTCTTATTTTGGCGATTTGTCTGCAATTATCATCGAAAACATGCCTTTTTGGGCAGATTTTAGTTCAGCACCGAGTCAAGAAGTTGCTTTAATGAGCGATTGGGAAACAAAAATGGATGCAATTATTGATGAAACTATTAACGAAAATATTACAAGTTTAGCTGGTGTGCCAAGTTGGATGTTGGTTCTTTTAAATCGTGTTTTAGAACGCTCTGGCAAAGACAATATTTTAGAAGTTTGGCCCAATCTAGAAGTTTATTTTCATGGTGGTGTTAACTTTAATCCGTATAGAGAACAATACAAAAAAATCATACCAAAATCCGATTTTAAATACTACGAAATCTACAATGCTTCCGAAGGATTCTTCGCAATACAAGACAGAAATAATTCGAAGGAATTATTGTTGATGTTAGACTACGGAATTTTCTATGAATTTATTCCGATGAGCGAATATAAAGGTGAAAGCTCGAATGCAATTACTTTAGCTGATGTTAAAAAAGATATAGATTACGCACTAGTTATTACTACAAACGGTGGTTTATGGCGTTATTTAATTGGTGATACAATTAGATTTACATCTTTAGAACCTTATCGAATTAAAATTACAGGTAGAACCAAACATTATATTAATGTTTTTGGTGAAGAATTAAATATCGAAAATGTAGAAGATGCTCTTAAATTGGCTTGTGAAAAAACAGCTGCAACAATTGCAGATTATACCGTTGGACCAATTTTTATGCAAGGAAAAGAAAAAGGTGGCCATGAATGGATTATTGAATTTATTAATAAACCAGAATCTATGGGGTATTTTTCTGAAGTTTTAGACAATGCTTTAAAGTCTATAAATTCTGATTACGAAGCTAAACGTTATTTAAATATTACATTAATGCCTCCTAAAGTTCATTTAGCTAAAGAAGGCTTGTTTTATAGTTGGTTAAAGAAAAAAGACAAACTTGGCGGACAACATAAAGTACCAAGATTGTCTAATTCTAGAGAGTTTATAGAAGAGCTTTTAAGTTTATAAAACTTATCTATTTAGTGCAATTCTCGCAGTAAGTAGCTCTTAAATATTTATTTTCTAGTAATTGAAAAGTAACACCATCTTCTAAAGAAGAATTAAATAACTTACAAAAACGGTCTCTATTCATTTCGATAGCATTTAACATGATTGTTCTGTAATTTTGAGAATCTACAGCGTACTCATCTACTATTGTTAAATTTAAATAATAAAAAAGTAAATCTTCATCTATGGTAATTGTTTTTACTTTTTCATCTAAAACCTCTGTAGCTTCATCTGTGTTTGCATAATAAGTTAAAAATTGTGCTAAACTTAGATAATCGTAATTCGATAAATTAAAGTTTTCGTAAGTATCTATAATAAATTCTACAGAAGCATCTTTTTCATCGTACTTTCTAGCTCTCATATCTTTTTCTGCTTTTACAATATGAAAATTCACCAACATTCTATCAATTAAATGTTGTTTGATTCCGTAAGATTTTAACTTTAAAATTTCTTGTTTAAACGAATTTGCTTCGATTTTTTCCCAATTATTTTTCCAAATGATAAACTTTACAACTATCAAATTATACTTTATGTTTCTATTCTTAGGATCTAACTTTTCGATTTTTTTTAGTTCATCAAAAGCAATTTTAGCATAACTTAAGTTTAATATATACTTATAAATACTATTCTTATTAAGAATTGGTACAAATTTTCTTTGTTTAGGTACATTTAAAGTATTTAATAAATCTGGCGAACTTTCTCTTTTAAGTTTTTCAAAAATAGAATTCTGCACTACTAAAGCTTCTTCTATATTTTCTTTTAGAACAAGATCGTTAAATGTTGCTACCAACTTTTCTTTCGACATATTTTTATACTTGTCTTTTCGCTCTAATTCTAATATCACAACTGCTTTTCGATGCTTTTGTAAATATTTTTCTAAATCTTTTGAAACTTCGCCAACAACCTTATTTTTAATTGTTTGTTTTGGCAAAGTTTTAAAACTTTTATACTTTGTTTTAGAAATATCATTTAAAAATTCTACCCAATTTTCTGAAGACGAAATCTCTGTAACTATATTTGGTTTTTGAAAAGTTTGTAAAGATTTTACAATACTATTGGCTCTTTTTTCTTGGAGTTCTATATTTCTTTTTAAACTACCCTCTATCGATGCGTAAGCTTTAATATTTATCTTTTTAATATTAAAATCTGTTAATCTTAAACTATCATATAACGGCTTAATATCTTCTGATGAATAGTCGTATTTATTCTTTTGAAAAGGTATTACAAACTTTAAAGTTTTATATTTTGTAATAAATTTATCTGAAGTGTTGATGCTTTTATCTTTATAGGTTAATGAATCTAAATAAACACCCATATCTAACAAATCCCAACCATAAGAATCTAAATTGTAAGTAGTTTGATATCTACATAATGCTTTGTTGTTTAGAAATAAGATATTAAACTCTAACTCTTCTTTTGCCAAAGCAGCAGGTACAGAACCTACTAATGTTCTAAAACTATTAGTACCAGTAACTTTTTTAAAACCTCTTAATAGTTTCTGTGCAAAAACTGCAGGTAAAACGGTTCCTTTAATTTGAGAAGCATCTAATTCATTTTCACATTTATATCTAGACTTAGAAACCACATCAATAGCAATACCATCTCCTGATTTTTTAAATAGAGCAGTAAACCATTTTTTATTATTAGTAGTAAAATATAAATTATTTCCTTCTCTTTTAATTCCAAAACCAACTTCTTTAGGTTTTTGTCTAAAAGCATTTGTAAAATAACTACATTTTTGATTTCTCTCTGCGTTAGTAGCAGGAAAAGTAAACCCTAAAGAATTTTGAGATTGTAATATTTGTGTACATGTTAGCACAAATAAAAGCACAAGGCTTTGATAAATTTTCATAGTATTAAATTCAGTTTTATAGCAATAAAACCAAATTTAACAAAACTATTAGAATAAGCAAACTATATTTTACGTTCTACTACATAATCAATCATAGTTGATAAAGAGTTTTTATACTCTGAATCTGGAAAGTCTTTAAGAATCGCCAAGGCTTTCGATTTGTAACTGTTCATTTTATCGATTGTGTAATCGATACCACCATTTGCTTTTACAAATGCAATTACTTCTTTTACTCTTTTTTTATTTTTATTATGCTTTTTAATAGAGTTGATTAACCATGCTTTCTCTTTTTTAGAGCAATTATTTAAAGTATAAATTAATGGCAAAGTCATTTTTTGCTCTTTAATGTCTATTCCGGTAGGTTTTCCGATTTTAGCATCAGAATAATCAAATAAATCATCCTTAATTTGAAAGGCGATTCCGATGTATTCTCCAAACTTTCGCATTTTACGCACACAATCTTGGTTTACACCTACAGATGCTGCACCAATACCACAACAAGCTGCAATTAAAGTTGCTGTTTTTTTTCGAATAATATCAAAATAAACTGCCTCTGTAATGTCTAATTTTCTAGCTTTTTCAATTTGAAGTAGTTCTCCTTCACTCATTTCTCTTACAGCAATAGATATCAACTTTAGTAAATCGAAGTCTTCATTATCAATAGAAAGCAATAAACCTTTAGACAATAAAAAATCGCCTACTAAAACTGCAATTTTATTTTTCCATAAGGCATTTATAGAGAAAAAATCTCTTCTTCTATTACTATCATCTACCACATCATCATGCACCAATGTTGCTGTATGAATTAATTCTACAACAGATGCGCCTCTATAAGTTCTTTCATCAAAACCACCATCAGAAACCATTTTAGCAACTAAAAAAACAAACATTGGTCGCATTTGTTTTCCTTTTCTACGAACAATATAGTAGGTAATTCTGTTTAATAACGGAACTTTAGACAACATAGAATCTTTGAACTTTTCTTCAAAAAGTTCCATTTCTTTTATGATTGGTTGTTTAATTTGTTCCACTAAATTCATAGGTCGAAAATTGTTTTTTTACTATTTAAGATTTATTTGCTAATTGACCACAAGCCGCATCAATATCCTTACCTCTACTTCTTCTTACATTTATTGTAATATCGTGCATTTCTAAATTAGAAATATAATTATTTATTGCTGATGAACTTGCTTGTTGAAACTCACCATCGTCTATTGGATTGTACTCTATTAAATTAACTTTACACGGTACATATTTGCAAAAATCTACCAAAGCTTTGATGTCTTCTTTTCTATCATTTATGCCATCCCAAACAACATACTCATAAGTAATTGCTCTTTTGGTTTTCTCGTACCAATATTCTAAAGATTCTTTTAAGTCTTTTAAAGGAAAATTTGTATTAAAAGGCATTATTGATGTTCTAACCTCGTCTATTGCTGAGTGTAATGAAACTGCTAAATTAAATTTAACTTCTTCATCTGCCATTTTACGAATCATTTTTGGTACACCCGATGTAGAAACTGTAATTCTTTTTGATGACATTCCTAACCCTTCGGGAGACGTTATCATCTCTATAGATTTTAATACGTTTTTATAGTTCATTAATGGTTCTCCCATTCCCATAAAAACAATATTTGTTAGTTTTTTGTTATGATATAATCTGCTTTGTTTATCGATAACAACTACTTGGTCGTAAATTTCATCAGGATTTAAATTACGCATTCTTTTTAATCTTGCAGTAGCACAAAACTTACAGTCTAAGCTACAACCAACTTGACTAGAAACACAAGCTGTAGTTCTTTTTTCTGTAGGAATTAAAACAGATTCTACAACCAAACCATCGTGTAATTTAATCCCGTTTTTTATGGTACCGTCTTTACTTTTTTGCATAGAATCTACCTTAATGTGGTTAATCACAAAGTTTTCTTCTAACATTTCTCTGGTAGCTTTAGAGATATTTGTCATATCTTCAAAAGTATGTAAAGACTTGCTCCATAACCATTCGTAAACTTGGTTACCACGAAATGCTTTATCATTATTTGCCACAAAAAAATCTCTTAATTGTTCTTTTGTTAAGGCTCTTATGTCTTTCTTTTTATTCAAAATAGAAGGATTAAAAATTAAATGATTTCAAAATAAATTCTGTTGCAAAAATATGCATAAAAAAACTGACACTTTAAAAAAGTGTCAGTTTTAATATATTGTATTTCTAAATATTAAAAATATTATAGAATTAACATTGCATCTCCGTAAGTAGAGAATTTGTATCCTTCTTTAATTGCTTCTTTGTAAGCTTCCATTACAAAATCATAACCTCCAAAAGCGGCGGCTTGCATTAACAAAGTAGATTTTGGTGGATGAAAATTAGTAATCATTGCATTAGCAATACTAAAATCGTGAGGTGGAAAAATAAATTTGTTTGTCCAACCTTCAAAAGCATTTAATTCTTGCTTAGAAGATACAGAAGATTCTACTGTTCTCATAACAGTTGTACCAACTGCACAAACTCTTCTTTTGTCTTTCTTAGCTTTATTAATCATGTTTGCAGAAGCTTCTGGAATGATAATTTGCTCAGAATCCATTTTATGCTTCGACAAATCTTCTACCTCTACTGGGCTAAATGTACCTAAACCAACGTGTAAAGTCATTTCTGCAAAATCAACTCCTTTTATTTCTAAACGTTTTAATAAATGTTTAGAAAAGTGTAAACCTGCAGTTGGTGCAGCAACAGCTCCTTCATTTTTGGCAAAAATAGTTTGGTATCTTTCTTCGTCTGAAGGCTCTACTTCTCTATTAATTTCTTTAGGCAATGGTGTTTGTCCTAATTCTAATAATTTAGCTCTAAATTCTTCGTAAGAACCGTCAAATAAAAAACGTAAAGTTCTTCCTCTAGAAGTCGTATTATCTATCACCTCTGCTACTAAACTATCGTCTTCACCAAAAAATAATTTATTTCCTATTCTAATTTTTCTTGCAGGATCTACTAAAACATCCCACAATCTATTTTCTGCATTTAATTCTCTTAATAAGAAAACCTCTATTCTAGCACCTGTCTTTTCTTTGTTACCAAACATTCTAGCAGGAAAAACTTTGGTATTATTTAACATCATTACATCACCTTCGTCGAAGTAATTAATAACGTCTTTAAACTGTTTATGTTCAATAGTACCATCTGCTCTATTTAACACCATTAAACGAGATTCGTCTCTGTGCTCTGCAGGATAAACTGCCAATAATTCTTCTGGCAATTCAAATTCAAAATGCGATAATTTCATATATGTATTTCTTGTAAAAGATGCAAATATACGATATCGAGATAGGCGTTGTCAAGTGTTTGGCCTATTAATTTAAAGTTCTTCTACCTTAATACCAATTTGTTGCATGTCTTTCCAAAATTTTTGATACGATTTTGTAACAACTTCTGCATCTAAAATTTTAATAGGAACTTTTAACGCCAAAGGTGCAAAAGCCATTGCCATTCTATGATCGTTATAGGTTTTTATTGCTATATTTTCTTTGATTGAAGAACGTTCTTCTAAATGTAACGTTTCATTAGTCACAGAAATTGATGCACCTAAATTTGTCAATTCTTCTTTTAAAGCCTCTAACCTATCGGTTTCTTTAATTTTAAGTGTATGTAAACCCGTTAAATTACACGCAATGTTTTCAGAAAAACAAGTTACTGCTATTGTTTGTGCAATATCTGGGGCGTTTTTTAAATCGATCTCTAAAACCTCTTTGCTGCTTACTTTTTCTTTTGATAATGTAATAGAATTATCAGAAAAACTAGTAGCTACACCAAAGTGCTTGTAAATTTCTGCTAAACAAGAATCTCCTTGTAAACTTTCTTGCTTATAGGCAGACAATTGAATTGAAGACCCTATTTGCGATGAAGCTACAATCGAATAAAAATAACTTGCAGAAGACCAATCAGACTCTACAACAACAGTTTGTTTATCAACAGTTGTTTTGGGTAAAACTTTAATTAAATTACCTTCAAATGAAGTTTCTATTCCAATTTGATTTAGCAACGTTAAAGTCATTTTTATATAAGGTATCGAAGTGATTTTACCAACCAATTCAATTTCTAATCCTTTTTCTAATTTTGATGCTATTAATAGTAAAGATGAGATGTATTGACTAGATACATTACCATTAATTGCAACTTTATCTTTTATTATTTTTTTTCCTTTAATACGTATTGGTGGGTATCCAACTTTATCTTCATAACTAATATCTGCACCTAAATCTTTTAATGCATTTACTAAAATCTCAATTGGTCTGTTTTGCATTCTTTCAGAACCTGTTAAAACAACTTCTCTATTTTCTTTAACTGCAAAATAAGATGTTAAAAAACGCATTGCTGTACCTGCGTGACCAATGTCTACAATTTCTTTATCAGTAGAAAGTGCATGTTGCATGTGTACAGAATCATCAGAATCTGATAAATTATTTATCGTTATTTCAGGAAAAAGGTTTTGTAAAATAAGCAATCTATTAGATTCGCTTTTAGAACCAGAAATTGTGATTTCCTCATTTATTTTACTATTCTTTAAAACATTTAACAATATGTCCATTCTAAAAACTGATTTTAATTCTTATTTTTAAACCTTTAATTACAACTAACCAACATGAAAAAACACTTATTATTAGTCTTTTGCATGCTCTTGTGTGTAAATGTCAAAGTTAATGCACAAAAAAATGCTAACAAAGTTTCTAGCGAAAATTTTAATCCTATTACTTGGAGAAATATTGGTCCGTTTAGAGGTGGTCGAAGCGCTGCTGTAACAGGCGTACCTGGTAAGGCAAATCTATTTTATATGGGCGCAACCGGTGGTGGTGTCTGGAAAACTAATGATGCAGGTAATACTTGGCAAAATATTTCCGACGGATTTTTTGGTGGTTCTGTAGGAGCTGTTGCTGTTTCTGAATCTGATAACAACGTTATCTACGTAGGTATGGGAGAAAAAACGGTTCGAGGAAATGTTTCTTCTGGTGATGGCGTTTGGAAATCTGAAAATGCTGGTAAAACTTGGACACATATTGGTTTAAAAAGTGCCAGACACATACCGCGAATGAGAGTTCATCCTAAAAATTCTAACATTGTTTTTGCTGGCGTTATGGGAGATTTATACAAACCAACGCAAGAAAGAGGTGTCTATAAATCTATAGACGGTGGTCAAAATTGGAAAAAAGTTTTATTTTCTAATGAAAATTCTGGTGTAGTAGATTTAATTATAGACCCTAATAACCCAAGAATTTTATATGCAACTACATGGAATATCAGAAGAACTCCGTACAGTTTATCTTCTGGTGGAGATGGTTCTGCTTTATGGAAAAGTACCGATGAAGGAGAAACATGGACAAACATTTCTACAAACAAAGGGCTTCCTGATGGAATATGGGGAATTAGCGGAGTGACTGTTTCGCCTGTAAATTCTGATATTGTTTACGCTTTAATAGAAAACAAAAAAGGTGGTGTGTACAAATCTACAGATGCAGGTAATACTTGGCGTTTAATTAATGCTGAAAGAAAACTACGCCAAAGAGCATGGTATTACACACGTTTGTATGCAGACACGCAAGATGAAGACATTTTATATGTTTTAAATGTTCGTTATCATAAATCTACAGACGGAGGAAAAACTTATAAAACATACAATGCACCACACGGAGACCATCATGATTTATGGATTGCACCAGAAGATAACCAAAGAATGATTATTGGTGATGATGGTGGCGCACAAGTTTCTTTTGATGCTGGAGAAAACTGGAGTACAATGAACAACCAACCAACTTCTCAGTTTTATAGAGTAACTACTGATAACCATTTTCCATATAGAATTTTGGCAGCACAACAAGATAATTCTACAATAAGAATTGCACATAGAACCGCAGGAAGATTTATTACAGATTCTGATTGGGAACCTACTGCAGGAGGAGAAAGTGCACACATTGCTGTAGATCCTTTAAATGATGATATTGTTTATGGTGGAAGTTACGGAGGTTTGCTAACTAGAAAAAATCATAAAACAGGTGAAACAAGAGCTGTTAATGTTTGGCCAGACGACCCAATGGGACATGGTGCTGAAGATTTTAAATATCGTTTTCAATGGAATTTTCCAATATTCTTTTCTCCAAATAATAAAAAGAGATTGTATGCAGCTTCTAATCATTTACATATTACCGAAAATGAAGGACAATCTTGGAAATTAATTAGTCCGGATTTAACTCGAAACGACCCAAAAACTTTAGGGCCATCTGGAGGACCAATTACAAAAGATAATACGGGTGTAGAATACTATGGAACTATTTTTGCAGCTACAGAATCTTCTCTAGAACCTGGATTAATTTGGACAGGATCTGACGATGGCTTGGTACACGTTTCTAAAAACAACGGAGAAAAATGGACAAACGTTACGCCTAAAAAAATGCCAGAATGGATGATGATTAATTGTATTGAAGTTAGTCCGTTTGACAAAGGAAGCGCATATATTGTTGGTACTAAATACAAATCTGGTGATTACAAACCTTATATTTATAAAACCGAGAATTATGGTAAATCATGGAAATTAATCGTAAACGGAATCGAAAATGAAAGTTTTACGAGAGCTTTAAGAGCAGACCCAAAACGTAAAGGCTTATTATATGCAGGTACAGAAAAAGGAATGTACGTTTCTTTTGATGACGGTAAAAATTGGGAAACTTTTCAGAAAAATTTACCAATTGTACCAATTACTGATTTAGCAATTAAAAACGATAATTTAATCGCAGCTACACAAGGTAGAGCTCTTTGGATTATTGATGATTTAACACCTCTACATCAACTTGAAAGAAATACAAACGCAAACGTAATTCTTTACAAACCAAAAGATGCTTATAACATGAGCGGTGGTAGAGGAAGAACTTCTAGAACTGCTGGCACTAATCATCCAGGTGGTGTTGCTGTTTCTTATTTTATAAAAGAAGAAAATAAAAAAGACACCATCTCGCTTTCATTTTTTGATGCAAATAATAACTTAATAAAAAAGTTTAGTACTAAACCAAATACAAAAGAAAAAGAAGCAAAATTATCTGTAAAAGATGGTAATAACATTTTCTATTGGGATATGATGTATACAGGTGCAGAATCTGTAAAAGGTATGATTCTTTGGTGGGCTTCTTTAAATGGCCCAATGGCCTTACCCGGTAAATACAAAGTTACATTAACCGTTAATAACCAAAACATAACTAAAGATTTTAATATTTTAAGAAACCCTTCTTCTGAAGTTTCTGAAGAAGAAATGAAGGCTCAGTTCGATTTTATTAATGAAATTAATGCTAAAATGACAGAAATTCATAAAGCTTTAAAAAATGTTAAGAAAATTAGAACTCAGGTTGGTGCTTTAAAGAAATCTATTAAAGACAGAAAAAAACATAAAGAACTTTTAGACTTTGCAAACAAATTGGTAAAAGATATTACTAAAATTGAAGAAACTCTATATCAAACAAAATCTAAAAGCGGACAAGATCCATTAAACTTTCCTATTCGACTAAACAATAAATTAGCACATTTAAATTCGTTAACTAGAACCGGTAATTACGCACCTACACAACAAGCTATCGAATTTAAAAATGAAATTACTAAAGAAATTGATGCTGAATTATTAAAACTAAATGCTTTATTTACAAATGGCGTAAAAGAGCTAAATAGAAGAGTAAAAGAAAGTGATATAGACCTTATACAATTAGACTAATTTGTAAAATAGAAATTAAAAAAAGCGACTTTATAGTCGCTTTTTTTATTATTCAAACTATTTTAATTTAATTTGCAATTCAAAATCCCCAGAAATGAAAAAAAAGGTTACCCTATCTTTTATACTTTTTACCTTACTTGTTGTATCAAATCAAATTATCTTTCACTTTGACATCAAAAGGCAATCTTACGACGCCGAAATTATTAATAAAGCAGGTAAGCAAAGAATGTATAGTCAAAAATTGACAAAAGATGCTTTTTTTGCAAGTAATGCTATGAATACAGATTCGTTTGAAGATAAAATGTTAGATTTTAGAGAAACGTATCAAGATTTTAAAATAGGAAATTACTACATCAATAATATCGTTTTAAAATTTTACAACAATCAAGATTTAAACGATCTGTACAAAGAAAACCAATCGTATTATAAAAATTTAGAAGACGCATCCTCTGCTATTTTAAACGACATTCATAATGACACGTTGTTCGTAAAATCTTTAAAAACAATTAGAGATAATGAGAACGGATTCTTAGTTTCTATGGATAAAATTGTAGAAGAATATCAAAAAATGTCTGAGATAAAAGTTAATAAGCTACAACAAATGCAGTTATTATTTCATGCAGCTTCTTTTCTTTTATTACTATACGTTTTGTTTTTTATTATAATTCCTATTTTTGGTAGAGAAACTAAAAGTATCGTTTAAGACATTTTTTTAAGTGTTACGTACATGCCGTAAAATACACTAATAAAAAACTTTAAACCCCAAAAGTTTTTCCATTTTCCTTCAGAAAAATTTGTTGCATTCACTTTAGCAAAATCACCTGAAAAAATAGCACTAGAACTATTAATTAATAAACTAATTATGGTTACTAAAACAAAAAAAGGAAGCGCCACTTTTAAAAAGTTAATCCAAAATATTTTAGTTTGTAATTTAGCTGCAACAATTTTAGCACCAGCTACAAAATTCCTAAAAAAACTCATTTTATTTTAATTTGTCGTTGTTATGATGTCTATCGTGATCTCTTTTGGTTTTAATATCTAACTTTTTTTCAAAAGCATCTTGTAAATTTATTCCGGTTTGATTTGCCAAACACAAAACTACAAACATTACATCTGCTAACTCTTCACCTAAATCTTTACTTTTATCAGATTCTTTTTCGCTTTGCTCTCCATATCTTCTAGCTATAATTCGTGCGACTTCACCAACCTCTTCTGTTAACTGTGCCATATTTGTAAGTTCATTAAAATAACGAACTCCATGATTTTTAATCCAATCGTCTACTTGTTTTTGTGCGTTTTCTATATTCATTTCTACTTATAATTTTTAATGAATTATTTAATTTTTAATTTATTTCCATTTAATTCCGCAACCAACACTTGGTTTTTGGTTTTCTAAAACGGGCTTATTATCTAATAAATTATGTATTGCTGCTCTAATATCTTTACCCGTTAATGATTCGCCATTTCCTGGCCTAGAATCGTCTAATTGCCCATGATAAACTGCTTTTAAATCTTTATCAAAAACATAAAAATCTGGCGTACAAGCGGCATCATATGCCTTGGCTACTTCTTGTGTTTCATCAAATAAATAAGGAAATGGATATTTTAAATCCTCTGCAACTTCTTTCATAAACTTTGGTGCATCTTGCGGATAATTTATTATTTCGTTAGAACTAATCGCAATAAAACGAATTCCTTTTTCTTGAAATTCATTGGCCATTTTTATCAATTCTGGGTTTACATGAATTACAAACGGACAATGATTACAAATAAACATAACTACGGTACCAACAGATCCTTTTGCACTTGATAAGCTCACAAAAGAATTATCTACAGTATTGATTAAGTTAAAATCTGGCGCTATTTTTCCTATTAAAAACTCGTTAGATTCTGCTCTTGCCATTTTATAATTTTTTATGATTTTTTTTTATAAACATTTACTCTTCTTCTGCCAATGCTTTCGCACAGATAAAGCCACCTGTCCAAGCATTCTGAAAATTAAAACCTCCTGTTACTGCATCAATATTTAAAACTTCGCCTACAAAAAACAAATTTTTATGCTTTTTACTTTCAAAACGTTTAAAATTAATTTCTTTTAAATCGATTCCGCCAGCAGTTACAAATTCATCTTTAAACGTAGTTCTGCCATTTGCATTGTAAATACCATTTGTTAACTCTTTAGCCAACTTTTCTAATTGTGCGTTGCTTAAATCTGCCCAATTTTGAGTTTTAGATATCGATGCAAACAATACAAAACGTTCCCATAATCTTTTAGAAATCTCTGTAAAAGGAGATTTTAAAATAACTGTTTTTCTAGGTTCTTTCTTTTTTAAATTTAAAAGCACATTTAAAACTTTATCGGTTGGTCTAGACAACCAATTTACAGCAACATTGTATTGGTAATTTTTGTCCGCTAAAAGTCTTGCACCAAAAGCAGATAATTTTAAAACTGCAGGACCGCTTAAACCCCAATGCGTTATTAATAATGGGCCAGAAGCTTCTAATTTAGAATCTATAATGTTTACAGTTGCATTTGGTACAGAAGTTCCTAATAAATCGACCAATCTTTTATCGTTTATATTGAATGTAAACAAAGATGGAACTGGCTCTACCACTGCATGATCTAAGGTTTTGCATAAATCCCACACTTTTTTAGAACTTCCTGCTGCAATCACTAATTGATCTGCTGCAAAAACTTGTTCTTTAGTGTTTAGACTCCATTTGTTATTTTCTTTAGAAACTGAATTTACACCCGAATTTGTCAACACTTTAATTCCTAAGTTACTCACAGACTTTTGAAAACAATCTATAATTGCCTGACTTGTATTTGCTTCTGGAAAAACACGATTATCATTTTCAATTTTTAAAGGAACACCTCTATCATCAAACCACTCAAAGGTATCACCTGTCATAAACTGATGAAAAGGACCTAACAATTCTTTTTCTCCTCTCGGATAAAATTTAACAAGTTCTTTAGGTTCAAAACAAGCATGTGTAACATTACATCTTCCGCCACCAGAAATCTTAACTTTTTGTAAGACATCTTTTCCTTTTTCAAGAATAGTAATATCTAAATCAGGATTATTTTCTTTTGCATTTATTGCTGTAAAATATCCTGCTGCACCACCACCTATTATTACTATTTTTTTCATTTTATATTTGTTATAAATTCAAAAATCTATGTGATTAAACTTGAATTACGTATTTAATTAATCTAAATGATTCTATGACAAAATCATTTCTGAATATGAAAGAATTGTTTTGTAACCTTTGTTTTTAAAATAAGCAGGTGTTTTTTCGTTTCCTGTAACTAATACAAAATCTCCGCCCCAAGCTCCCAAACTTTTAATAGCACCAAAATAATCTGGAAATAATTTTTCTTTAACCGGTGTAAGTTTGATAATACTACTAATAATATTTTCGTGTTCTACTATTAAATTTTCGAAAGTTTGTAGATTTTTAGATTGAACAAACTCTTCAGAAATTTGAGAAATCCTTTTAATTTCTTTATCAAAATTTAAATTACTTTCTCTAAACTTTGCAATACCTTCTTTAGAATCTTGCTTCTGATTTAAATGCACAAAAAACAAATTTTCTTTAAATTTTGGATTGAATTCTATTTGCTCTACAACTGGTTTTTCTGCTTTAATTTTATAATAAATTGGCGTATTATTTTGAGCACAAGCAATATCATAACCACTCCCTTTAAAAGAATTCCATAGCAAATCAAAAGCATTTACATTTGCCCAACTTGCAATAGAATTAATTAAAGTAGACGATGTGCCTAAACCCCAATTTCTAGGAAAAGTAAGCATTGTTTTTACAACAAAACCGTGTTCGACTTCTAAAAAATTTTGATTTAATTTCTTTGCTTCTCTTAAAATATCTAATAATGTTTCAGCAATAATATCTCCGCCACCCTCTTTTTCTGAATTAAATGTGCAATTAACCAATCGCATTTTTTTCAAATCAAAAACTGCTTCAAACCAGCATTCTCCTTTATCTGTAAAACTTCCCCAAATTAATTGCGCTTCTTTTATTTGATCGACAATTAAATCTTGCCCAAACTTAGTAGGTAACGCTAAAGATTTTGCGCCATCTAAGACTAAATATTCACCTGTTAATAACAGTTTTCCGTTTGAGTAATAATTCATTAAACTAAATTAAATTGTTTAAAATGATGTGTAAAATGTTTTACATGAAACTTGCACCAATATTGGTAATCTAACTCTCCAAAAAATGGATGATTCTCTGTTGCATTTGTTTTAAAATGAGTTTCAAAACTCTCTATTTGCAATATCAAATCTTCAATAGAATCTTTTAAGGTAGAAAACTTTGCAGGAACTGGTTCTTCTGATAGCATCGAGGCTTTAAAACCAACTTGTAATTCGTTATCTGTGTCTAAAAAAGCTTTTCTTCTAGATGATTTTTCTTCTTCAACAAAAAAATCTGCATCTATTTTGCCGTTAGAAACCTTTAATAACAAAGCCAAATGTTCTACCATTTGTTGTCCATTCATTTTACCAAAAATGGCAGGAGTTTCTATTTCTAGACTGTTAAGTAAACCTCTTAAACTAGATTCATTTTTAAAATCTACCCAATTAATAGATTTTTTTTTTATTTCTTCGAATTTAGATACAACCGCAGCATGCGAAACTGTTTTTCCTTCGAAATGATTTGCAATAATCTCTTTTTCTTCTGCATTAGCACCTAATTGATTTAATATATTTTGTAAATGCATTTTCATGTGACCGTGCTGAATTCCTTTTGTTGTAAGTGCTCTTAAAGCAGCGAAATTCTGAGCCAAACCAGCAGTTGCTATAATCTGCATTAATTCTTTTGCAGACGGTTTTTGCAACATCTCTAAAGATAATTTTGCTAACGGATGTAGTGCCGTTAAACCACCAACCGTACCTAATGCTAAAGGTAAATCTATCCAAAATCTAAAAATTCCGTTGTCTATCGTACAATGAGATAAACTTGTATATTTTCCGTCTTTTGCAGCATACGCATGCACACCAGCTTCTACAGCTCTAAAATCGTTACCAGTAGCAATTACAACCGCATCAACTCCGTTCATAATTCCTTTATTATGCGTTACTGCTCTGTAAGGTTCTACTTCGGCAATTTTAACAGCTTGGTAAAATTTCTCTGCAAATTTCTGTGGATTTTCTACACCCAAATCTTCAATCTTACAACTTACCTCTGCTCTAACTAAACATTCTGGAACGTAATTAGATAAAATACTCATTACAATTTCAATTTCATCATTTCTAAACTTAGCCGCAATAGCTTCTAAACAAGAATTAATAAAATTAGCGCCCATCGAATCTTTGGTTTCGAAAGTAATATGTAATTGATAATAATTCTCTAACTGATCTGTTTTATCTATTAACTGTATGTCTAAAATTCCGCCACCACGTTTTTCCATATTTTTAGTTATGGATGCAGTTGCCGCATACAATTCGGTTTTATTTTTATTAAAATAAGAGATTAAATCTTCTTTATTGCCAGCAAACATAAAATGTACTTGCCCAATTTTTGTAGTACCTAAAACGGTTGTTTTAAATCCGCCTTTTGTACTCCAGAACTTAGCTACCAAAGAAGCTGCAGCTACAACAGAACTCTCTTCTGTTACCATTGGCACAACATAATCTTTATCGTTTATAAGAAAATTTGGCGCAACACCCATTGGCAAATAAAAGTTAGAAATGGTATTCTCTATAAAATCGTCGTGCAACTGTTGTAGTTGCGCATCAGAATTCCAATATTGTTTTATAATATCAACAACATTTAAATTATTATTAAAATAATTTTCTACAATCCAATTGATCTTTTCTTCTTTTGTTAATTTAGAAAAACCCTTTATTTTCTTACTCATTTTATATGCTATAAACTATCAGCAACAAATATAATTCAATCCGTTAAAACATTATACAATATTCAAGTTTTCTCAATTTTTAAAACATTTTTTGCGGATTTTTACGTAAACTTGACAAACTTTTATTAAAACGATGTCTATAATGAAAAAAATCTTCATTTTAGCAACTATATCTCTACTTGTTAGTTGCAAAGAAAAAACCACAACATCAACTAATTACACAACAGGAAACAAAGAAATCACTTTAGAAGAAATCTGGAATGGCACTTTTTCGGCTAAAAGAATGAATGCTTTAAATTCTATGAATGGTGATTTTTATTCTTTACTAAATACTGATGATGAAGGAAATACAACTGTAGATAAATACAGTTATAAAACTTTAGAAAAAGTAGAGACTATAGTAAATAGTGCTAGTTTAAAGGATTTAAAAAGTTTTGATTCTTATAATTTTAATGCAGAAGAATCTTCTGTTATTTTAGGCACAGATTTTAAAAAAATCTACAGACGTTCTTTTACAGGTACATTTTATTACTATAATATTAATTCTAAAAAATTAACTTTAATTGGTAAAGATATTCAAGAGCCTACTTTTTCTCCGGATAGTAAAAAAATTGCTTACGCAAAAAATAACAATATTTATATTTTAAATCTTACCAACGGAAATAAAGTAACGCAAGTAACCAAAGATGGTAAATTTAACAATGTAATTAACGGAATTACAGATTGGGTTTACGAAGAAGAATTTGGTTTTGTTAGAGCTTTCGAATGGAGTAACAACAGTAAATATTTAGCTTTTTTACGTTTTAATGAAAGTGATGTTCCTACTTTTTCCATGGACATGGTTGGTACAGCAAATTACCCAAATCAGCAAGTATTTAAATACCCAAAAGCAGGTGAAAAAAATGCAGAAGTAACTTTACACATGTATACTCTTTCTTCTAAAAATACCAAAAAAATTGCTTTAGGTAATTATGAATACATCCCAAGAATAAAATGGTCTAATGATGCAAATGTATTGGTTGCAACAACTTTAAACCGTCATCAAAACAATTTAAAACTACATAAAGTAAATGCATTAAGAAGCAGTTCTAGTTTGTTATTAGACGAAACTGATAAAGCGTATGTAGATATTACAGACAATCTTACTTTTTTAAATGATAACAGCTTTATTTGGACAAGTGAGAAAGACGGATTTAACCATATTTATCATTATGATTTCTCTGGAAAATTAATCAATCAGATTACAAAAGGAGATTGGGAAGTAACAAATTATTACGGTTATAACGCATCTAAAAAAACAATTTATTATCAATCTGTAGAAAATGGTTCTACCAATAGAGGCGTTTATTCTATAGATTTAAACGGAAAAAATAAAAAATTACTTAGTAATAAAGATGGCACAAATACTGCTTCATTTAGTAAAAACTTAAATTACTTTATCAATACTTTTTCTTCATCAGAAATTCCTCCAATTTATTCTTTATATACAGCAGAAGGAGAAATGCTAAAGGTTATCAAAGATAATTCAGAATTAAAAGAAGAATTATCTGAGTACAAAATGAGTCCGAAAGAATTTTCTACAATTTCTATTAATGGTAACGAATTAAATATGTGGATGATTAAGCCTGCAGATTTTGATGAAAATAAAAAATATCCTTTATTAATGTTTCAATATTCGGGTCCGGGGTCACAACAAGTTGCTAATAAATGGAATGCAAGTAACGACTATTGGCACAATATGTTGGCCCAAAAAGGGATGATTATTGTCTGCGTAGATGGTAGAGGAACAGGTTTTAAAGGAAGTGATTTTAAAAAATCTACGTATTTAAATTTAGTAAAATACGAAACGGAAGATCAAATTGCTGCAGCAAAAAAATTGGCAAAACGCTCTTATATCGACGAAAATAATATCGGTATTTGGGGTTGGTCTTTTGGCGGACATATGAGTACAAATTCACTTTTAAAAGGAAGTGATATCTTTACAACTGCAATTGCGGTTGCACCTGTAACTTCTTGGAGATTTTATGACACTGTTTATACAGAACGTTTTTTAAGAACACCACAAGAAAACCCTGCTGGTTATGATGATAATTCGCCTGTTAATTATCCAGAAAAATTAAAAGGAAATTATTTACTGGTTCATGGTACAGGAGACGATAATGTACATGTACAAAATAGTTACAGAATGATAAATTCTTTAATTGATGCCAATAAACAATTTGATATGTTTATTGTACCAGATAGAACACACGGCATTTACAAAGGAAAAAATACGCGTTTAAATTTATATACAAAAATGACAAATTTTGTAGAAACGCATTTAATTAATAAATCAAATTCAACAACAAAAATTAAAGGATAATTATGTTAGACAAAGGAGTTAGTACAGCTACTGAAGACCCACAAATGTTTGGTCACCCAAAAGGGTTATTTTACTTATTTTTTGCAGAATTATGGGAACGTTTTAGTTTCTACGGAATGAGAGCGTTACTTACGCTTTACATGGTAAACGAAATCTTTAAAGCAATCGCAGAGAGAGATGCAGCTACAGCAGTAGTTTATGCTTCTTACGGTTCTTTAGTATATGCATCAACAGTAATTGGTGGTCAAATTTCTGATAAAATATTAGGAATGCGAAGTTCTATTTTCTTAGGAGGAATTTTAATGGCCATTGGTCATTTTGTATTAGCTATAGAAAATGATATTGCATTTTTCTTAGCACTCGCGTTAATTGTTGTTGGTAATGGTTTTTTTAAACCAAACATTTCAACATTTGTAGGTGCTCTCTATAAAGATGGAGATGTACGTAAAGATTCTGGTTTTACCATTTTCTACATGGGAATTAACATTGGTGGTTTTGTTGCGCCTTTATTATGTGGTTGGTTAGCTGCAGAATATGGCTGGCATTATGGTTTTGGTTTAGCTGGTATAGGTATGATGGCAGGTTTAATTTTCTTTTGGAGTGGTATTAAAAAGAATGTTTTTGGAGACAAAGGTATGCCACCAAGTCAAGAAGTGTACGAAAAGAAAGTTGCAGGTATTCCTCAAAAAACTTTGATTCCAATAATAGCTGTTTTATTTGTGCCGGTGATTGCTTATTTACTTTCTTCTTGGCAAGCGAATTACGTTAGCGGAATCTTTAAATTTATTGGTTTTGCAGTTTTAGCATACTTAGGTTATATAATGTATAGTTTAGATACTGTTGCACGTAAAAAGTTATTTATGGCAGTTTTAATTACATTTTTTATGACATTATTCTGGGGTTTCCATGAATTATCTGGAAGTGTAATTACACTTTTTGCATCTAGAAATGTTGCCTTAGAAGGTATAATGAGTGCTAGTCAAACAAATGCATTAAACTCTATGTTTATTATCATTTTAGCAATTCCTATTTCTTTACTTTGGGGTTATTTATCTAAAAACAAATTAAACCCTAGAACGCCGTATAAATTTGGTTTAGGTTTATTATTAGCTGGTGCAAGTTTTTACATTTTATCTATAAGTGGTTTAAGTGCTAACGAAAATGGAATGGTTCCTTTTTATTATTTGTTTGCAATGTATTTTATAATTTCTGTAGGTGAGTTATTTATGTCTCCTGTAGGTTTATCAAAAATTACAGATTTATCACCAAAAAACATTGTTGCTTTTATGATGGGAGTTTGGTTTTTGTCTTCTGCATTTGCATTTCAAATTGTAGGTTTTATTTCTGAAGAATTAGCCATAGAAAATGTTCCTGGTCAAGTTATTAATCCATTAGATACTCTAAGTGTATATACTGATGGTTTCCATTTAATTGCACTTTATGCATTAGGAGCAGGAGCAGTAGTTTTATTGTTTTCTCCGTTAATGAAAAAATTAATGGGTAACGTACATTAATAAAAAAATACTTAAAAAAAAACCTCATAAATTATGTTTATGAGGTTTTTTTATACCTAAAAGTTTATTTGTAAGTTTGGTATTATAATTGCGAATAATAAATCATGAGAAAATTAATCTTCATTTTAACGTTAACATTAGTATCATTGTCTTTGCACTCGCAAGACAAAATTAAATGGTTGTCTTTTGAAGAAGCAATTGCATTAAATGCAAAAACACCTAAACCAATTTTAATTGACGTGTATACAGATTGGTGTGGTTTCTGTAAAAAAATGGATATTGAAACCTACTCTAACAAGACTATTATCAAAATAATTAATGATAATTTTTACGCAATTAAGTTAAACGGAGAAGAGAAAAAAGATATAACCTACAACGGTCATACATTTAAGTTTCAAAAAAGTGGCAGAAGAGGATTTCATCAACTACCAGCTACTATAATGAACGGAAAACTATCGTATCCATCAACCATATTTCTATCCGAAGATGAAGAATTACTTCAAAATATACCTGGTTATCAACAAAAAGAAATGTTTGAAAAAATATTAGTTTATTTTTCTGCGGATAAATACAAAACTACCAATTGGAAAGATTTCGATAAAGCCTTTAAAAGTAGCTTGTAATTTTAATCAGTTAAAATAAAAGCGCCTTTTTGACCTGTATAATGAAACGGAACGTTTAATTTTAAAGATACTTTTTCCCAAAACAACACGTCTTTTTTGTAATTTGAGCCATCAGCTATAACCAAACTTGGTTTTAGAATACTCAACATTCTTTCCAAATTTATTTTTGGCGAATCTTGTAAAATCACAATAGGGTTAATTATTTTCTCTAATTGATATACTCCTAAACTATCAATTATTAAAATATCTTTTCCTTTAAAATTTACATAGTTTTTAAAATCAACTTTATTAATCTTCTCTATTTTTGCTGAAAGCATAAAAGGTTTAACAGCTTTAATATCATCTACAGAAACAGAATCTATATTATGCTGAATATTTAGTTGTTTTCCAATTTTATTTCCAACAACAGAAAATCTACTCTTATGAAAAACCATAAAAGCGTTTTGTTCTTTTGCTTTATTGTGCTCTAAAAAATAAATACTTTGACACAATACTATTGATACTAAAAAGATTACCAAGCGTTTTGAATTCTTCTTCAATAAAAAGAAAACAGCCGAAAAAATGATAAAATACAAGATTAACATTATTTTAAATGAAATAGCAATTTCTTGCCATAAGAACTGCTCTTGACGAGAAATAAAGCGAACAAAACTATTCATTAAAGAAATTATTATTCCGTAAAAATCAGCTAAAAACTGTGGTAAAATATTTAAAACGGATAATATTATTACAACGATTCCTGCAACGAGAATAATCCCTAAAAAAGGAATGATTACTATATTGGAAAGCATAAACAAACCCGGAAATTGTTGAAAGTAATATATACTTAAGGGCAAAATACCTACTTGGGCTGCAATTGAAACGGTTAGCAATTGCCATATTTTTTTATCTAAATAATATTTTGGAACATATAAAGAATCTAGTTTTGGTTGAACCCAAATTATTCCGAATACAGCTAGATAGCTCAACTGAAAACCAACATCAAATAAAAACATTGGCTTTACAAGCAATAAGAATAACATTGAGGTAATTAAAGAGAATTCTATTAGTGTTTTCTTTTGAAATGACTGCCCAATTGCTACAAAAGAAAACATAGTAACCGCCCTAACCACAGAAGCAGATAAACCTGCTATAAATGCAAACATCCATAAGAAAACAATAATACCTATTGCTTTGATATATTTACCGTTTTTAAACCTGTCTATTGGTCTTAATATAAAAGTTAGAATTAATAGTAAAATACCAACATGTAAACCAGAAACTGCTAAAATATGTATTGCGCCTGCATTTTGATAATCTGTTAACAAACCTTTAGAAATATCTTGTCTTTGACCTAATAAAAGCGCCTTAATTACAGCCAACTCATCATTACTAAAACTTCTTTTTTCTAAAGACGTAATAATATTATTCCGAATTTTTTCTGCAAAACCAGCCACCGAAGTTTCTACTAAATTTGATATTTGGTATTGTTCTTTTTCTATAAATATTTGATGATAAATTCCTTGTTTTGCTAAATACGATTTATAATTAAATTGATACGGATTTAAAGGCGGAATTAACTCTTTAAAAATAGGTTTTACATACAACTGATCATCAATAGAAAACCTAAGATCTATAGTATCTTTTTGAACATTTAATAAAACCTCTCCTCTAGTTTTATGCTGATTTAAACCTATAATTTCAGCAATATATTTTTGATAATAGTTTCCTGGTTTTAAAACCTTTGTAATTTTTAAAAGAACTTGCGCTTCCTCTTTATTAAAATTACCGTAATGATTTTTATAATTTCGAGAATCGTTGAGAAACGTTACAGAAACACCTATAAAGAAATAGATTAAAAAAGAAGTTATTGTAGTTAACTGCTTTTTAATATTAAGAATGTTTAAAACAAGAAAAACACTAAATACAACAGATAATTTTAGAAAACCATATTGCCAAATTTCATAATAAAACTGCAAACAGATTCCTAAAATTAAAAACACCAAAAAGTGTAAAGGCACGTATTTAATTAACCTTTTCATAGCAACGTCAAGTTACTAAAAAAAACTATAAGATTCTGTTTGTTTTAACATAGGCGTTTTTCCAATATTTTTGAGATAAATCAGAAACAATTACACCTCTAGATGTAGTAGCATGAATAAATTTAATTTTACCATAAGAAACAGCTACAATAAGTCCAACATGATTGATACCTCTTCCTTTTTTTGAAGTTTTAAAAAATAGCAAATCTCCTTTTCTGGCATTTTTTAAGGCAATTTTTCTTCCTCTTTTTGCCATATCTCTAGAAATTCTAGGCAATTGTACATTTTCGTCTAAGTAAGAAACATAAACAATACCAGAGCAATCCATACCTTTGGCAGTTGTTCCGCCAAATCGATATTTAACCCCTTTGTATTTTAAAGCATTGGCAACAACTCTATCTACTTTAGAAATTGGCTTATTTACTGATTTCTTTGCTGAATTACTTACATTTTTAGTTGACGAACAAGACGTAATTACAAAAGATAATAACAGTAATACAACAACATACCAATTTCTCATCTTCAAATTTTTTATTTTAATGAATTTACAATTGCCGTAGCTACGTTTTTAGATGCTCCTTGGCCACCGAGTTTTTTTTCTAATTCAAAATAATTTAAAAACATTTGCTCTCTAGACGCTTCTTGTAAAATAAGATTTAGTTCCTTTTTTAAATTCTTCTTATTAAAGTTTTCTTGAATTAATTCTGTTACCACTTCTTTATCCATAATTAAATTTACCAAAGAAATAAATTTTAAAGTAATTATTCTTTTTGCTATTTGGTAAGAAATATAACCACCTTTATAACAAACAACTTGCGGAACTTTAAATAACGCTGTTTCTAAAGTTGCTGTACCAGATGCAACCAATGCTGCATAAGAATTACTTAACAAATCGTAGGTTTTGTTATTGATAAACGCTACTTCTCTATCTTGTATTATTTGCTGGTAAAACGAAAAATCTTGACTTGGCGCACCTGCAATTACAAATTGATATTCAGAAAAATCTGACACCAAAGACAACATTACAGAAAGCATTTTTGTAATTTCTTGTTTTCTACTACCAGGTAATAAAGCAATAATTTTTTTATCAGATAAATTGTGTTCTTTACGAAAATCACTTTCAGAAACCCGCTCTCTATTTGCAATTGCATCTATTAAAGGATGCCCAACAAACGTAACATCGTAATCGTATTTTTTGTAAAATTCTTTTTCGAACGGAAGTATAACAAATAATTGATCTACATCTCTTTTGATATCTTTAACTCTACTTGCTCTACTTGCCCAAACTTGCGGAGAAATATAATAATTAGTTTTAAAACCTTTTTCTTTTGCCCATTTAGCAACACGCAAATTAAAACCAGAATTGTCAATAAAAACAATTACATCCGGATTAAATTTTTCAATATCTTTTTTGCAATCTTTTATAAATCCTAAAACTTTAGAAAGGTTTTTTAGAACTTCAAAAAAACCCATAAAAGCTCTTTCTTTATAATGACTTACTAGAGTTCCGCCAACATTTTTCATTAAATCGCCTCCCCAAAAACGAATATCTGCAGCAGTATCTTTTTTCAACAGTTCTTTCATTAGGTTAGAACCGTGTAAATCTCCAGAAGCTTCACCAGCAATTATATAATATTTCATTTAGAAAAACTTTAATAATAATGTTGTTAACGCGATAAGAATTGTTGCTAATAAAACACCTTTTGCCTTATGATCTTGTTTCTTTTTTATAAAAACAAAGAAGACAAATAAATTAGGTATTGCGGCTAAAGACAAAACTTTACCATACAACTTTCCTTCTTCAATCATTTTTAAGGTATCATCAAAACTAAATTTAGAAAAGTATTCTAAATACAAAAAAACACCACCAAAAGTGGCAAATAGTGCCACTAAAAATCCTATTAAAATATCTTTTTTTACAGTTCCCAAGAATTTAGTTTTTGAATCATATGATGCGCTGTCATATCAAATTGAACAGGAACTACAGAAACATATCCATTTTCTAACGCATAAACATCTGTGTCTTGCCCTTTATCTTTATTAACAAATTGCCCAGAAAGCCAATAGTATTCTTTACCAAAAGGACTTTTACGCTTGTCGAAATCTTCTTTCCAATAACCACTAGCCTGTCTACAAACTTTTACTCCTTTTATTTCATCCTTTTTTAAATCAGGAATATTTACATTTAAAACCACACCTTCTGGTATTCCGTTTAAAAGTGCATTTAAAGTAATATTTTTTACAAATTCTTCTGATGGTTTAAAATCTGCATGCCATTTAAAATCCAACAAAGAAAAACCTATTGCCGGCACACCTTCTATTCCTGCTTCTATCGCTGCACTCATTGTACCAGAGTAAATTACATTTATAGAAGAGTTTGCGCCATGATTTATCCCAGAAACACACAAATCTGGTTTTCTATTTAAAATTTCGCTAATTGCCATTTTTACACAATCTGCAGGCGTACCAGAACAAGTATATTCTAATTGTGGTCCTTCATCTATAGTAATTGGGTTACAAGTTAAAACATTATCAACAGTAATTGCATGTCCCATTCCGCTTTGCGGGCTATCTGGCGCAACCACAACTACATCACCAATTTTATTCATTATTTTTATCAATGCTCTAATACCAGGAGCAGTAATTCCGTCATCATTTGTAACTAAAATTAAAGGCTTTTCTTGCATAATTGTAAAATTTAAATACAAATGTAATTTATTTATAGGAGTTTCTTTTTAACAATTTGTAAAGAATCTAAGCGTTTACATTTGGTTAAATTTGTAACTAATAAATTTTAGTGCTAAAAGTAAAAATTAACATTAGCGTTAGTAACTTTAAATATTTGGCATTATTTTAGTAGTTTAGTAGCAGCACAACAGTAATTATACAAAACATCACACGACAGAAGGTTTATGAAGAAAGCATTTAGAATTAAAATATCGTTTCTAGCATTTTTAATGCTATTTAGTAGCTTACAAGCAAATACTAAGTTTAGTGAACCAGACCCAGAAAAAGATAAAATCTTAGTATATGTTTTAAAAAACATTTTAACAAGAGGTCATTTTGTTGTAAAAGACATGAATGACAATTTTTCTGAGCAAGTATTTAATAGTTTTATTGATGGTTTAGACCCAAATAAAAGATACTTTACTCAAAAAGACATTAAAAAATTCTCGAAATATAAATATGAAATTGACAATCAATTGTTAAAAGACGATGTTTCTTTTTACAACCTTGTTTACAGTAATTTTTTAGATAAGATTAAAAATGCTGAGTCTTATTACGCAGAATTACTAGAAAGTCCTTTCAACTTTAAAAAAGACGAAATTATAGATATCGATTATGATAACGTGCCTTTTGCTAAAAATGAAAACGAATTAATTGATTATTGGAGAAAACAATTAAAACTAAACGTTTTAAGTAGAATACAAGACAAATTAGATAAGCAAGAATCTCAAATAAAGAAAGATAAGAATTTTAAGAAAAAATCTTTTAAAACTTTAGAAAAAGAAGCAAGAGCAGAAGTTTCTAAAAACATGGATGAACTTTATTTAAGAATTGAAGAATTAGAACACGAAGACTGGTTTTCTACTTTTTTAAATAGTGTTGTGGGTGCATTCGATCCGCATACAACATACATGGCGCCAAGAATTAAAGAGCGTTTTGACCAAGATATGTCTGGTAAATTAGAAGGAATTGGTGCTAGATTACTAAAAAAAGGAATTTATACTGAAATTTTTGAATTAGTATCAGGTGGACCTGCTTGGAAACAAGGAGACTTAGAAGCGGGCGACATCATTTTAGAAGTTGCACAAGGTGATAAAGAACCGGTAGATATTGTTGGTATGCGATTAGACGATGCGATCAAATTTATAAAAGGTCCAAAAGGAACAGAAGTAAGGTTAACGGTAAAAAAGAAACTCGATGGTTCTACGAAAGTAATTTCGATTATTAGAGATGTTGTAGAATTAGAGGAAACATTTGTAAAATCTACAATTGTAGAAAAAGATGGAAAAAAATATGGTTTAATAGATTTACCTAGATTTTATATTGATTTTTCTGATGCAAATGCAAGAAACTCTGCAAAAGACATGGAAAAAGAAATTGAGCGTTTAAAAGGCGAAAATGTTTCTGGTTTGTTAATTGATTTAAGAAATAATGGTGGTGGATCTTTAAAAACAGCGATAGAAATTGCTGGTTTGTTTATAGAACAAGGACCTGTTGTACAAGTAAAATATAGAGGACAAGACCCAATCGTTAAAAATGATGTTGATCCTAAAATGCAGTGGGATGGTTCTGTGGTTGTTTTGGTAAACGAACTTTCTGCTTCTGCATCAGAAATTTTTGCAGCAGCAATGCAAGATTATGGTAGAGCTGTAATTATTGGCGGAAACCAAACCTATGGTAAAGGAACCGTACAAAGTGTAATTCCTATCAATAATTTTTATCCGAAGTACGAAAAAGACTTAGGAGCTATTAAAATGACAATTCAGAAATTTTATAGAGTTAACGGTGGTTCTACTCAAATAGAAGGTGTTTATTCTGATATTGCAATGCCAGATAGATATAGTTACATGAAATTTGGTGAAAGAGATTTAGACGGCGCACTTGTTTGGGATAAAGTACCACAAGCAAAGTATACAAAAACAAATACTTACGAAAACTTTGCAGACGTTGTAAATAATAGTAAAAATAGAATTGCTTCTGATGCTAATTTTAAATTGATAAACGATTATGCAAAGTGGCTAAAAGAAAAGCAAGACGACACAACCTATTCTTTAAATTTAAAGCAATTTTCTAGAGAAAGTAAAGTAGTAGAAAATGCTTCTAAAAAATATGCAAACGTTTTTAAATACGAATCTAATCTTAGCTTTACATCACCTAAATACGAATTACCTTTAATTAAAAAAGATAGTGTTTTAGCTAATAAAAGAAAAGCATGGCATAAAAACTTATCAAAAGATATATATGTTTCTGAGGCTTTAAATGTTTTAAAAGATTTAAAAGTTAAAACTTCTTCAGAAATTGTAAAAAACTAAACATCAATAATTAACCTTAAATACCTGATAAATTAAGTTTATCAGGTATTTTTATATTATAAACATATGAGCTTTAAAGTAACTTTTAACACAAAGTGGTCTGACTTTGACCCAAATAGACACATGAGACATACAGCATATAACGATTATGCTGCAGAAGTTAGAGTACGCTATTTTGCGAAATACAATTTTTCTATTGAAGAGTTTACAAAGCATAATTTAGGTCCGATATTATTTACAGAAGAAACCTCTTTTAGAAAAGAAATTCATTTAGGAGAAAACATTACAGTAAACCTTAAATTACAAGGTTTGTCTGAAAACAACGAACGTTGGAAAATAGTACACGAAGTTTTTAATGAGCAAGGTAAATTATCTGCGATTATAAAAGTATACGGCGCTTGGATAGATTTAACAAAGAGAAAACTTAGAACTCCGCCAGAAGAAACAAAAGAAATGTTCGAGCACGCAGAAAGAGCAGAAGATTTTGAAGTAATTTCTTTAACTAGATAATTCTTAAAACAAAAAAAAGCTGAAGTAAATTACTTCAGCTTTTTTTGTTTGTACAGGCGGAGAGACTCGAACTCTCACACCTCGCGGCACTAGATCCTAAGTCTAGCGTGTCTACCAATTCCACCACGCCTGCAACTTTTCCCCTTATTTCGGGATGCAAATATAAACAATAGTTCCAAACTACAAACTTGTTCATAATAATTTTTCTATTTTTGAGTAAGAAATTAAAAAAAACTTCATGAATACAATTCAAACATACATACAAGACAACAAAAAAAGATTTTTAGACGAATTAATTAGTTTACTAAAAATTCCTTCGATAAGTGCAGACACCGCCTATAAAAAAGACGTTTTAAACACTGCCGATTTTGTTTTAGAAAGCTTAAAAAAAGCAGGATGCGACAAAGTAGAACTTTGTGAAACACCAGGATATCCTATTATTTATGGTGAAAAAATTATAGACAAAAATTTACCAACTGTTTTAGTTTATGGACATTATGATGTTCAGCCAGCAGATCCTATCGAATTATGGACCTCACCTCCTTTTGAACCCGTGATAAAAAACACAGAAATTCATCCAGAAGGAGCCATTTTTGCAAGAGGTGCTTGTGATGATAAAGGCCAAATGTATATGCATGTTAAAGCATTAGAGTATATGACATCAACAGGAAACTTGCCTTGTAACGTTAAGTTTATGATTGAAGGAGAAGAAGAAGTTGGTTCGGAAAGTTTAGCTTGGTTTGTACCTAGAAACAAAGAAAAATTAGCAAACGATGTTATTTTAATTTCTGATACCGGAATGATTGCAAACGATATTCCTTCAATCACAACAGGTTTACGTGGTTTAAGTTATGTAGAAGTAGAAGTTACAGGTCCAAATAGAGATTTACATTCTGGTTTATATGGTGGCGCAGTAGCAAATCCTATTAATATTTTAACCAAAATGATTGCTTCTTTACATGATGAAAACAATCATATTACAGTTCCTGGATTTTATGATAAAGTAGAAGATTTATCAGAAGCAGAAAGAGCAGAAATGGCTAAAGCTCCGTTTTCTTTAGAGAATTATAAAAAAGCTTTAGATATAAATGATGTGTATGGAGAAAACGGATATTCTACAAACGAAAGAAATTCTATTAGACCAACTTTAGATGTAAACGGAATTTGGGGTGGTTACACCGGTGAAGGTGCAAAAACGGTAATTGCTAGTAAAGCATATGCAAAGATCTCGATGCGTTTGGTCCCAAATCAAGATTGGAGAGAAATTACCGAGTTATTTAAAACTCATTTCGAAAGTATTGCTCCTAAATCTGTAAAAGTAGTTGTAAAACCTCATCATGGTGGGCAAGGTTATGTTACACCAATTGATAATATTGCTTATAAAGCAGCAAGTAAAGCTTACGAAGCTACATTTAATAAAACTCCAATACCGCAAAGAAGTGGTGGTAGTATACCAATTGTAGCTTTATTTGAGCAAGAACTAAAAAGCAAAACTATTTTAATGGGCTTCGGTTTAAACTCAGATGCAATACATTCTCCAGATGAACATTTTGGTGTTTGGAATTATTTAAAAGGAATCGAAACAATACCTTATTTCTATAAATATTTTACAGAATTATCTAACTAACATAATTAAACTCAATATGAAATCTACCTTAACCAAATTTTTAGTTTGTAGTATTTTTACTGCATTACTATTTAATTGTTCTAAAACTGAAGAACAAAAACAATTTACTATTGCAGAGTACGAAGCTGCAGCAAAACATATGGACAGAAGTTTGTACCGTCTTGTGTACAACCAAGTTTCTAACGTTTCTTTTGCAAATGGTAATAAGTTAATTTACTCAACAAATACTGAAGATGGTAAACGATATGTTTTAACAGATGCAACTTCTAAAACGAAAGCAACTGCTTTCGATCATGAAAACCTAGCTTCTTTATTATCAGAAGAATTAGATAAAGAAGTTAAAGCAACTGCTTTACCAATTTATAATGTAACTATTTCAGAAGATTTAGAAAATATAAATTTCTCGACTTCTAATAAAAAATTTAGCTATAATATAAATGAAAAATCTTTGACTGAAAAACCAGGAAACACCAAAAAATATAGCAGAAATGAGCATGTATCTCCAAACGGGAAATTAGTTGCTTACATAGACAATTATAACCTTTGGATTAGAGATTTAGAAACCAATAAAAAAACGCAAGTTACTTTTGATGGTGAAAAAGATTATGGTTACGCCACAAACAACGCAGGTTGGATTAAAAGTGATGGCGCTGTTTTAAAATGGTCTCCTAACTCAGATAAAATTGCAACTTTTCAGCAAGACGCAAGAGGCGTTGGTATGATGTATTTAACGTCTACAAATGTTGGGCACCCAAGATTAGAAGCATGGAAACATCCGTTACCTGGCGACGAAAAAATCTTTACGATAGAACGTGTAATCATCCATTTAAATAACAAACCCAAAACGGTTCGCCTAAAAATGGGTAAAGATTTTCAAAGAGGAACAACTACAGACCATATTGCCGGTAGAAATAACGAATTGTTAGATGCCCAATGGAACAAAGAAGGTACAAAATTTGCTTTTGTTTCTAGTTCTAGAGATCACAAAATTGCACATTTACAAATTGCAGATGCAAATACAGGTAAAGTAACTTCTATACATAAAGAAGAAGTAGATACTTATTACGAATCTGGTGTAAACGCAGAAAACTGGAAAGTTTTATTTGATTCAAATGAGTTTATTTGGTATTCAGAAAAAACAAATTGGGGCCATATTTACTTATATGATTTAAAAACTAAAAAGCTAAAAAATCAAATTACAACAGGAAACTGGTTGGTGAAACAAGTTAAAAATATCGACGAAAAAAATAGAGTTATTTACTTTTCTGCAGGAGGTAAAGAAGAAGGCAATCCTTATCATAACTACTACTACAAGATTAATTTTGACGGATCTAATATGGTGAACCTTACTCCTTCTAAAGGAACTCATAATGTAAGCTTTAATAACAATTATAGTTTATTTGTAGACACTTATTCTACAACAACCTCTGCTCCTATTTCTGTTTTGAGAGATAATTCCGGAGAAAAAATAATGGATTTAGAAACTGCTGATATTTCTAAATTAAAAGAAAGAAACTGGCAGGCACCTGTAGAATTTTCTGTAAAAGCTAGAGACGAGAACACAGATATTTACGGTATAATGTGTTTACCTAGCCATTACGACGAATCTAAGAAATATCCGGTATTAAACTACATTTATCCTGGCCCGCAATCTGGTTCTGTTGGTAATTACGGTTTTAGACCTGTCTGGAGAGATTTTCAGGCAGTTGCAGAACTAGGTTTTGTTGTTGTAGCTGTAGATGCAATGGGTACACCAATGCGTTCTAAATCTTTTCATGATGCATATTATGGTAACATGGGCGACAATGGTTTACCAGATAATATTACTGCAATAAAACAATTGGCAAAAAAATATAAAGGAATGGATACTGAAAGAGTTGGAATTTGGGGACATTCTGGTGGTGGTTTTGCCTCTACAAGAGCAGTTTTTGCTTACCCAGAATTTTATGACGTTGCAGTTTCTGGAGCTGGAAATCATGATAACAGAAATTACGAGGCAGATTGGGGCGAAAAATGGCAAGGTCTTTTACAAAAAGGGAATATTGAAGGTAAAGCAGACGGAACAACAAATTACGATAATCAGGCAAATCAATTAATTGCAAAAGACTTAAAAGGTAAATTACTAATTACCCATGGTTCTATGGATAATAATGTACCACCATCTAACACAATGTTAGTTGTAGAAGCTTTAATAAATGCAAACAAAGATTTCGATATGATTTTATACCCGAATAAAAGACATGGTTATGGCAACATGACAAACTACATGACAAGAAAACGATGGGATTATTTTGTAACTCATTTATTAGATGCCAAACCAGCAAAAGGTTTTAAAATTAAATAATTTATGAAAAAATTACTTTTAATTCTTTTTCTTTCTTTGAGCTTTTTATCTTGTAAAGCTCAAGGTTTAATGACCGAAAAAAACAATTTTACAAGGCAAGATACTTTAAGAGGAAGTATTACACCAGAGAGAATTTGGTGGGATTTAACGTATTACCATTTAGATGTAAAAGTAAATCCAGACAAAAAATTTATTTCTGGTAAAAACACCATAAAATATAAAGTTTTAAGTGTTCATAATACAATGCAAATAGATTTACAGGCTCCTTTAAAGATTACAAAGGTTACCCAAGATGAAAAAGAATTAGAAGTTATACATGATGGAAATGCCCACTTTGTAAAGCTTTTAAAAAAGCAAATTATTGGCAAAACGGATAGTATTATTGTACATTATACAGGAAATCCTAAAGAAGCAATTAGAGCACCTTGGGATGGTGGATTTTCGTGGAGAAAAGATAAAAATGGAAATCATTTTGTAGCAACTTCTTGCCAAGGTTTAGGCGCAAGTGTATGGTGGCCTTGTAAAGACCATATGTATGATGAAGTAGAAAACATGCGAATTAGCGTTACAGTACCAAGTAATTTAATGGATGTTTCTAACGGAAGGTTAGAGAGCGTAAAAAAACATGGCGAATACACTACTTATAATTGGTACGTAGACAATCCTATAAATAATTATGGTGTTAATGTAAATATTGGAGATTACACACATTTTTCTGAAGTCTTTGATGGTGAAAAAGGAGATCTTGACATGGACTATTATGTTTTAAAATACAATTTAGAAAAAGCTAAAAAGCATTTTAAAGATGCCCCAAAAATGATGAAAGCCTTTGAACATTGGTTTGGTCCGTATCCTTTTTACGAAGATGGTTTTAAATTGGTAGAAGTACCCTATTTGGGTATGGAACATCAAAGTTCTGTTACATATGGCAATCAATACAAACAAGGTTACCTTGGTAGAGATTTATCTGGTACAGGTTGGGGTTTAAAGTTTGATTTTATTATAATTCATGAAGCTGGTCACGAATGGTTTGCAAACAACATTACCAATAAAGACATTGCAGATATGTGGATACACGAAAGCTTTACAAATTACTCTGAAAGTTTATTTATAGATTATTATTACGGTAAAAAAGCAGCATCAGAATATGTAATTGGTTTAAGAAATTCTATCAGTAATAAAGCACCAATAATTGGTAAATACAATGTTAATAAAGAAGGTTCTGGAGACATGTATAATAAAGGTGGCAATATGTTACATACTTTAAGGCAATTAGTTAATAATGATGAAAAATGGCGCAGTATTTTACGAAAAATGAATAAAGTATTTTATCATCAAACTGTAACTACAAAGCAGATTGAAAATTTTTTAAGTAAAGAAGTAGGAATCAATTTAGAAGCTTTTTTTGATCAATATTTAAGAAATAAAAAAATACCGACGCTGACTTATAAAATTAAAAATAACACCCTAACTTATAGTTGGATTAATGTTGTAGATAATTTTAATATGCCCTTAAAAATTTATTTAAATGATAAAGAAAAGTGGATTTATCCTTCTACAGAAAAACAAGAAATCATTTTAAAAGATAAAGAAACTGATTTTAAAATTGATTCAAATTTTTATATTTCTGTTAAAAATTAAGATTGAGAAAAAGCCGCAATATGCGGCTTTTTTTATTTTATAAAATAGGCTTTTAAAATATAATCTACCTTCGGATATTTCTCCTTTAGAAAGGCATTACCAAGTTTATTTATCTTTCCTTGTTGTCTTCCTAATTTATCACCGTAACCATCATAAAACTTTAAAACGTTTTCTTTACCCGCTATTACTTTAGCAATTACCGGAAAACCTTTAACGCCAGAATATTCTATTGTATCCAATCTAGCATTCTTCTTTAAATTAATAAAAATTTGATTCGTTCTTGTTTCAACTCCGCTTCTTGCAAAAGCAATTGTCATAGAATCATTTTTCATAATCACAGGTTCATCAACAAAACCTTTATTTGACCAACTTTTATTGATTATAGAATCGTTGTGAATACCAAACTGAGCAACAAAATTTGGTACAACTCTAAAAATAGCAACATCTTTATAATATTCGTATTTAATTAGTTGATATAACCTGTCTACACCTGCCGGAGACCAAGCTCTTTTTGCCTCTATATCAAAATTACCTTGGGTTGTTTCAAACCTTGCTTTAAACATTTCTGGAGCTTCTTTTTTTAACCATCTTTCTTTAAACTTTTTTGTAGCACAAGATGTAAAAAGCACAATACCAAGTAATACTATAATTTTATTTTTCATTTATTTTTCTTTGAATATCTCTAAGTAATTCAACAAATATAACAAAAAGCACCACTCCATTTTAACTCTACATTTGTAGAATTCATTTTTTTATTCTATGTTTGTAGAGTAAAAAATAATAAGAGTATGCAGTTATCTAAAACCGAAGAACAATTAATGCAATATTTATGGAAACGTAAAAAGGCATTTTTAAAAGATTTATTAGAAGATTTCCCTGATCCAAAACCAGCTACTACAACCGTTGCTACTTTATTAAAAAGAATATCAGATAAGGGTTTTATAGATTATAAACTGTTTGGTAAATCAAGAGAATATTACCCGATAATTAAAAAAACAGATTATTTTTCTAACCATGTAAACGGCTTGATAAAAAATTTCTTTAACGATTCTGCGAGCCAATTTGCTTCCTTTTTTACCAAAGAAACCAATTTATCTACAGAAGAATTAGAAGATTTGAAAAAAGTAATTGATAGTCAAATTAAAAAACAACAAAAATGATAAGCTATCTTATAAAGTCTGCAAGTTGTTTAGCATTACTGCTATGTTTCTATCATTTTATTTTAGAAAAAGAAAAAATGCACAATTTTAATAGGTACTATTTATTAATTGGCGTTATAATTTCTTTAGTAATTCCGTTTGCAACAATTACCACTTATGTACCTACAGATGCCATAGCAAATACACTAATAAAAATAAAACAACCAGAATTTAGTGCTGATACTTTAGAAACAAAAGAGGTTGAAGAAGTAATAGATTATACCAAATACTTTGTTAGCTTTTACTTATTAATATCCTCTTTATTATTAATTCGTTTTGGAAGAAATTTATTCAAAATAATTCAGAAAATTAGACTAAATGAACAAATAAAGTATAAAAAAGCAACCTTAGTTTTGGTTGATGATCAAATTTTACCACACACTTTCTGGAAAGCCATCTTTATCAATAAAAAAGAATATGAAAATGGCAATATCGAAGAAGAACTTTTTACACACGAATTAACACACGTTACACAAAAACATACCATTGATGTACTTTTAATTGAGTTTTTACAAATTCTATTTTGGATAAATCCGCTATTTATATTTCTTAAAAAAGCGGTACAATTAAATCATGAATTTTTAGCAGACGAAAAAGTTATACATCAACATAAAAATACATTTCAATATCAGCATTTATTATTGAATAAAGCTGCTTGGAACAACGAATATTACTTGGCCAGTAATTTGAATTATTCACTTACTAAAAAAAGATTAAAAATGATGACAACACAAAGTTCACAATCCAAAATATGGATTAAAAAGCTGGTGGTAATTCCGCTAGTAGCAGGTTTTGTTTTTCTATTTGCAGAAAGAGTTGAAGCACAAGAAAAACAAGAAATTATCGAGGTTATTGAAGTATTTGAAGAACAACCTAAAAAAAGTATTATAACAGAAAATGAAGTCTATAAAAACTTTATAAACAAAAATGTATATATAACTTATACAAATAAGGAAGGAAAAAAAGTTTCTAAGTTATATACTGAATTGACAAATGAAGAAAAGAAAAGGTTTGTACTTCCACCACCTCCACCATTAAAATTAGAAAAAGTTACACCTACTAAAGCACAATTTGAAGCTTTAAAAGACAATAGCAAATTTGCTGTTTGGCTAGATGGAAAAGTGGTTAAAAATGAAACACTTAATAATTATAAGCACACAGACTTTGCTAGATACTCAAACAGTTTTGTATATAAAAATGCTCGTAGCAAACGTTTTCCTCAAGAAAATCAAGCGCATTTAGAAACTACGAAATATTTTGAAGCTAAAAATGCAAAAAGAGTTAAAGAATTTGAGGGTTATAAAAAAAATTACAAAAAAGAAATTATTGAAATAGTAGAGGATAAAAAAAATAAAAACGTTTTTATAGATTCTCCGATTATTAAAAACAATCCTAATTCTAAACAAAGTATTTCAAAAGAAATACCTTTTTTAACCACAACTATTAAAGCAGAAAAAGAAACTAATATTGGCACAATTAAAGATATCCATCTAAAATTAAAAGATGTAAATACTTTAAAAATCACTTATAACAAAGAAGAAAATGTTCCTTCATTAATTAAAAAAGCTACAGATCCAAAATTCAATAAAAATTGGTTTATAACTATCGATGGACAAAAATACTATTACACTTTTGATAAAAAAGAAAGAGTAGCTAGATATTATAAAGACGGAAAATTAGTGAATTTAGATATTGTAAAAGAATATAATAAAAAACATAAAATATTTGAAAAGCTTAAAAAAGAGGGAAAACATTATGTTTTTAAAACTGAAACTGAGCAGAAAGTAATTAAAAGAGAATGGTCTGATTTAGGTGGAATGTATTTTAGAATGTCTAGAGCTGATAAAAATAAGGTTCCATATCCAGAAAACCCTATTAAACCTTATGTAAGATTAAGAAAAGGAAATAAAGTTTGGTATAAGAAAAAAAGCGAATTAACTGAAGAAGATAAATTATTACTTCCACCTGCGCCACCAAAACCTAATGCAAGTAAAGAAGAAATCTTAAAAGCTAAAAAAGCATATCAAGATTGGAAAAAGAGAACAGGAAATGACATTCCGCCACCGCCGCCTCCAAGAAAAAAAAATAATTAATCAATAAAAAAAACCGCATTTAAGATAACTTACATGCGGTTTTTAAATTCAAAAATTAAAAATCAATATTATTCAATTATAAGTTTCTTTGTCTTATAAGTTTTGTTGTTATTAGAAAGCTTAACAAAATATAAACCTGCACTTAGCTTCTCTTTTTCTAACGAGATTTTATTGTTACCAAACTTTGTATCAAAATAGGTTCTTTTTAACAAGGCACCAGTTATATTATAAACTTCTAGTTTAGATCTTGCTTCAACTTCAGAGTAAAAACTTAACTCTGTACTTAACTTCATAGGATTAGGATATAATACTGTTTCTCCTTCTTCAACTACGTTATTATCTACACTTAAAGTTTTCTGTGTAAAAACTAAATCTTTTATTGCCAATTCTTTTTCAACAGTTGTAACGCCATCAGAAGACATTGTAAATACAATAGAAACAACATCAGACAAATCGAAATTATTAACCGTTAAAGACTTAAAGTGATCTAAAGAAATTACAAAATCGTTCTTTTCTTCAGTTAATTTTACGGTTTTCTTAAACTGATTTTCCCATTGATCTATTCCTTCTTTAACGATGGTAATTTCTACATCGCTATTTCCTGTTGCAGAAAACTCTAATGCGTTATATTCTGATAAATCTACTGTTTTAAATGTTGGCGTAAAACTTCTGTACGCAGAAACATATGAATTTGTAGTCGCTTTTAAAGCAATATCTCTTTCAACTTTATAGCCAGTTCCTGCATACAAGCTTTCGTTCTGAGTAATTTCAAAATTTGTTACTGTGGTTCCTTCAGGAGAATCATCTTTACCCCAAACACCGTCTGACATGAATACATCATCTGGAGTTCTATTACTATCGTTTTCAATTCTAAAACCTATATCAAAAATATTACCCGTTTCTATTTTTAGGTTTGTTATGTAACCCGCCTCTAATTCTATAGTTTCGTTAAAATATTCTGTTTCAGAAGTTTCTGTTCTTTTAAACCCTGCATCTATTACAATCGTTTTACTTCTGCTTACATTAATTAATTCTAATTCTAAAGCTCCGTTTTTATACACACCTTTTTTCACAAAAACTGGTGGAGGTGTCGAGTTGTTGAAGTCTGATATTGGTTTCTGAATATCGAAAAGCTCTAAAGTTTCTTCACCTAAAGTAAATAAATCATCAATTGTATTAGTCCAGATTTGAAAGTTATAAAACGTTGCCCCCGCTTCATATTTATCTATATTCCAATGACTTTCTATACCAAAATTAGCATCATTGTTTTTCAATTTTCCAGAGAAACTTAAAACAAATTCTTTTGTTCCGTCTCTATTTTTAATGATAGACTTTATAAAAGGTTGCTCTTTAATTTCTATAGTTGATACAGATAAAATTTCTGCGCCTAATAATCTATCGCAAATAAATTTTGTATGCTCATAAACACCATTTTCTGTTTTTGTTGCTAAAACTACAGCTACTGTTTCATTGTTTTTAACATAGTCTACAGAGATTAATTCTGTAGCATTTGTTATGTCGATTAAGTCTGATGGTGAAGATTCAATTGCTTGTGCACCTTCAATAACATCCATTGGCACTAAATCTGACAATTGAAAAGATTCACTTTTTGAAGCTGTTTTTTTATAGTTTTTAGACTTTTGTACCTTTTTGGCTTTTAGTTTATCGAACTTATAATTGTTTTTACTTCTTAAATAATTTCTTTGATTAACTTTTTGAGAAAGACGATCGTTACTCTCTAAACCACCCTCATTACCACTTGATAATTTTGGAACTAATACAGGACAAGCTGCAACACCAGAACATGCCGGATCATCACAATCTACCAAACCATCTCCATCATCATCTAAACCATTAGAACAATCTTCTTGTGGAACTGGAGCTGTAGGACATCTTGCTCCGTCATTAGAACTACTAGAAGGTCCGTAAGCAAATAAATTAGAATCTAATACGCTTCCTATTTGTAAATCTTGCACATTTTGAATAACATAAACTGTTCCTGTTTGATTTGCTGACACATAAAAACGACCAGACAAATCAAAATAAACTGCTCCGTAAGTATATTTTAAACCCGCAAGAATTGGCACCAAACCTAAATCTGTAACAACATTAGTTTCTGGATTAATTCTATATAAATGATTCGTATTTTTTTCTACTGTATATAATTGCCCGTCAACTGCATTAAATGCCCAATCGTGCACAGATATATTCTTACTAAGTGTTCCTTTACTGATGTATTTTGTATAATTTTCAGATTCTGGGTTTAAATCTATTGTATAATATTCTGTTCCGCCTCCTTTAAGGTAATAAATTCCAGAAGCACTAACATCACCTATATATTTACCCGCTGTTGTTAATTCATCAATAGTAAAAGTTTCTACATTAAAATTTTTACCAATTTTAACAATTGATTTTGAAGGAGAACTTAAATAACCCCAAATATATCCGTCGGCAGGATTGTAACCCACAGCGTTTATATTTCCTGGAGTAACATCTTCTTTTACTAGATAAGAGCTACCAGATGCTAAATCTAAGGCGTAAATATCATTTCGCTGAAATAAGTATGCATTATAATCGCAATTAAATGGCTCATTTTGTGCCAATACCTCTTTTGGTAAAATATTGATCAATAAAAGTATTAAAATTGCGTAAGTTGGGAGTAGTTTTGTTCTCATTTTGCTATATTTTTATACAAATATCAGGTAATTAAGCACTTAAAGCAAAATTAATAGATAAAAAACAAAAATCTATAGATGAATTGTAAAAATAAAGCAGTTTAATTGTAAAATAAAAAAACCACACTTTTAAAGGTGTGGTTCTAAATATTGATAAATTAAATTGTACTAATTAATCTACATTGTCATGTAAAAATGAATTGTTAGACTTAAAATCTAGATTATTGTCGTCTTTTTTTATCGCGGTTTTAGATTGACTAATTGGTGCATTTACATTTAAATCTAAACCTTGTCTTTTGTATGCTGGCTGACGTTCTATTTCATCTATATTTTTACTTAACTGATCGTTAAATTTATAGTTGAAACCTTTCATTTTTTGACGTCTTTCTTCTGCTCTTTTTTGTAACTCTGCAATCGTTAAATCTAAAGGTGTAACTTCTTCACTCGTAGTTTCAATTGCATTAACATCTGATTGAGGCGTTGCCGTTTTTAACTCAAAATGAACCTCTTCTTCTTGAACCGATTTTTCTTTTGCTATAATATGAGAGCTTTTACCAATTGTTGGTTGCGCATCAAAATCTTCTAAAACATATCTTGTTTCTTCAACTTTCTTTTCAAAAACAATTTCTTCTGCACCGTAAACTTCAATTTCGTTTACATTTACAGATTTCTCTTCATTTAAGTTAAACTTTATTTCTTCGTCTGCTTTAACTTCTGTGTAAGAGTTTAATGGTAAATCGAATAATAAATCTGCTTGTATTTGCTCTGGCTGCTCATTTATTTCTTCTTCTACAACTGGCGTAGCATCTGTTATTATAAAATCATCTTCAGAAACCGTTTCTAAAGCAACTTCTTCATAAGAAACAGCAATATTTGCAATACTTTCTGTAGTTTGAACTAAATCCATTTTTGGTGCAACCTTAACTGGCTCTTCAACTACATCTTCCTCTAAAGTATGTACAATTTTCTGTTCTGTAACACTTGCTTTTGGCTGATTTAAAGTTGGTGTTTTAGAAATTGTATTTTCACCAAAATTATAAGTAGCTTTTTGCTCATCTTCTAGAGTATGTACAATTTTCTTAACTTCTGTATTTGTAATTGTACTTTGTTGATCTGCAGCAAAACCTGTAGCAACAATAGTTACAGCGATAGCATCACCCAATTCTTCATCTTCACCAATACCCATAATAATATTGGCATCGTAACCTGCTTCATCTTGAATATAGTCGTTTATTTCTCCTATTTCATCTAAAGTAACTTCGTTTGTACCAGAAACAATTAATAACAATACGTTTTTAGCTCCTGTAATCTTATTGTCGTTTAACAAAGGCGAATCTAAAGCTTTTACAATAGCGGTTTTAGCACGATCTTGCCCTTCTTCTTTTGCTGAACCCATAATAGCTGTACCACTGTTAGATAACACAGTTTTAGCATCATGTAAATCGATGTTTTGCTTATAGTGATGTGTAATTACTTCTGCAATACCTCTAGATGCAGTCGATAATACTTCGTCTGCCTTAGAAAAACCTGCTTTAAAACCTAAATTACCGTAAACCTCACGTAATTTATTATTATTGATAACAATTAAAGAATCTACATTTTGGCGCAACTGATCGATTCCTAATTGTGCTTGTTTTGCACGTCTTCTACCTTCAAAAGCAAATGGCATAGTCACAATACCTACAGTAAGTACATCCATATCTTTTGCAATTTTCGCAATAATAGGTGCTGCTCCTGTACCTGTACCACCACCCATACCAGCAGTAATAAATACCATTTTTGTTTGGGTATTTAACATTTGCTGTATTTCTTGCATACTTTCTTTAGCTGCTTGTGCTCCTATTTCTGGATTTGCACCGGCACCTAAACCAGATGTTAAATTAGCTCCTAATTGAATTTTATTAGGAACAGGACTGTTTTCTAATGCTTGTGCATCTGTATTACAAATTACAAAGTCTACACCTCTAATTTGCTGCGTGTACATGTGGTTTACTGCATTGCTTCCTCCACCACCAACACCAATTACTTTAATGGTGTTAGATTGTGTTTTTGGCATGTCGAATAAAATGTTATCAAATTCTGCGCTCATAATAACGTATCTATTGTTTAATTTTTCTTATTTATTTTTTATTTTCTTCTAGTTCACTTTCTTTTTAGTTCTATTCTGCATTGTCTAAAAAATCTTTTAGACTTTCTGTGAACTTTTCAAAAAATGATCTTTTCTTTTTCGGCTTTGGTTTCTCTTCTTGCACTGGCTGTGTTTCTTCAACTTTTTCTTCTACCGGATTCAGAATTTCTTCAATTGCCTCTTCTATTATTTCTTCTTCTTTAGAATCTTTATCTAATCCTTCCATTAATAAACCAACTGCTGTTGCGTAAGATGGACTTGACAAAGCATCATCTGAATCACCAGCTAAATGCTCGTTAGGAAAACCTATTCTAGCATCCATACCAGTTATATATTCTACTAACTGACGTAAATGTTTTAATTGAGCTCCTCCTCCTGTTAACACAATACCTGCAATTAATTTACCTTTAGCAGTTTCGTGACCGTAGTTTTTAATTTCTAAATACACATGCTCTATAATTTCTTGAACTCTAGCATGTATAATTTTAGATAAATTCTTTAAAGTAATTTCTTTTGGTTCTCTACCTCTTAAACCTGGTATCGAAACAATTTCTGTTTCTTTATTTTCCCCTGGCCACGCAGAACCAAACTTAATTTTAAGTAATTCTGCCTGCTTTTCGATTATAGAACAACCTTCTTTTATATCATCTGTAATTACATTTCCACCAAAAGGAATTACAGCAGTATGTCTAATAATTCCGTCTTTAAAAATGGCTAAATCAGTTGTACCACCACCTATGTCAATTAAAGCAACACCAGCTTCTTTTTCTTCTAAACTTAAAACTGCAGATGCAGAAGCTAATGGTTCTAATGTAATATCGCTTAAATCTAAACCAGAACTTTTAACACATCTACCAATATTTCTTATGGAAGAAACTTGGCCTACAACTACATGGAAATTGGCTTCTAATCGTCCGCCATACATTCCTATTGGCTCTTTTATATCTGCCTGAGAATCAACTTTAAATTCTTGTGGTAAAACATGAATTATCTCTTCTCCTGGCAACATAACCAATTTATGTACTTGGTTTACTAAATCTTCAATATCAGAATCGTCTATAACTTCATCTGAATGATTTCTTGTAATATAATCTGAATGATGTAAACTTCTAATATGTTGCCCTGCAATACCAACTACAACCTCATCTATCTTAACACCAGAAACACTTTCTGCCTCATCTACGGCTTGTTGTATAGACTGTATTGTTTGTGTAATATTACTTACAACACCACGTTTTACACCTAAACTTTTTGCTTTTCCAATACCAACAACTTCAATTTTATCGTATTCGTTTTTACGACCAATCATGGCAACAATTTTGGTGGTACCAATATCTAAACCAACAGCTATTTTATTATTTTCCATTTTGATTTATTTTGTGCACACAACTTGGTTGTGATATTTTAAAGTAATTGTTTTATATTCTTGAATCGTTTTATCTTTATATGTTGTGTTATAAAACGCTTTTAACTTGTTAAATTTTAACTTTACATCGATTAATTTGCCAAAATCAATTTTATAATTGCCGCTTCTTACGGCAAATTGATACAAACCATCGTCAGATTTCTCTATTCCTACAATTTCTTTTTGCAAAAAATTGTCTTCTAAAATATAAGATATTAATGGTAAAACCACGTTAATATCTTCTTTATTTTCTACGCCAGAAACCAACATAACTCTTGCAGAATAATTCTTAGAGAGTGGTACTTTCACCCCTTGTTTGTCAATATAATAAGAACCATTTTTAGAAACAATTCTTGCTACTGGTGTACGTTGTTTTATGGTAGATTTTAACACACCTCCTATTGTTAAAAAAACTGCTGCTTTTTCAATATATGGATTTTTAGATACGTTCTTTTCTAATCTGTATAAATCTATTACAGATTTTGCTTGGTTTTTAACTGTTGCATCATTTTGTATTAACAATTTATTAACCATCGAATGTGTTAAAAAATTATTAGTTCCTTCTTCGAATTTCACTTCAATTTTGTTAATTTTTTTATTACTATTTCTTACCGAAGTAAAACTATACAAAAAGCTTAAAAAAGCAAGTATAGTAAGAAAAAATAGATATTTTAAAACTCTTTTAAATTTCATTTTCATTCCATTTTAAAAGTTCACTTGTTACTTCTTTAATCACAATACCTATATCACCAGCACCTAACATTACTATAATTTTAGCATCAGAATTTTTAATATCTTTTACCAAATTATTTTTTTGGGTCTTTTTTTTCTGCTTATTTTCGATTTTAGACAATAACCAATCGGATGTGATGCCCGCAATAGGAGTTTCTCTTGCTGGATAAATATCTAACAATAAAATATCATCAAACTTATTTAATGCATTTGCAAAATCGTCTGCAAAATCTTTTGTTCTAGAAAATAAATGTGGTTGAAAAACAACTAGTACTTTTTCTTCTGGATACATTTCTCTAACAGAATTATGTACTGCATTAATTTCTGTTGGATGATGCGCATAATCGTCTATTAAAACTAAATTATCCGAATTAATTTTATAAGAAAATCTTCTTTGTACACCTTTAAATGTTGATAATCCTTTTTTAATTTCTTCTAAAGAAACGCCATAAACTTCTGCCATTGCCAAAGCTGCCAAAGCATTCATTACATTATGTCTTCCAGGTAAATAAAATTGAATATCTTTTATTTCTGATGACGGTGTTTGTACATCAAAAACATATTTTCCGTTATCGATTCTTAAATTGTAAGCTTTATAATCTGCTTTTTCATCAATAGCATATGTTAAACCTTTTAAAGGCAAACCTTTTGCAACAATTAAGCTATCAGAAACTTTATTAGAAAAAGCTACAAAAGATTCTGTTAATGCTTCCGGGTTTTCATAAATATCCAAATGATCTGCATCCATAGAGGTTACACATGCAATATTAGGACTCAATTTTAAAAATGATCGATCAAACTCATCTGCTTCTACAACGCTTATTGTATCACCACCTAAAATTAAATTAGAATCATAATTTTCTGCAATTCCGCCTAAAAACGAAGTTGCATTAACCGAAGTCATAATATGCCCTAAAATAGACGATGTAGTTGTTTTACCATGTGTACCAGCAACTGCCAAACAAAACGTTGCTGCTGTAATTTTACCTAAAATTTCTGCTCTCTTAAGAACTGTAAATTTATTATTAACAAAATAATTGAATTCTTTATGGTCTGCAGGAATTGCAGGTGTATAAACAACCAACGTTTTTTCTTTTTCTAAAAATGAAATAGGAATATTTTTTACAGCATCTTCAAAATGAATTGTAACACCTAATTCTTCTAAAGATTTAGTTATTAAAGATGGTGTTTTATCATAACCTGCAACTACTTTATTATTCGCCGCAAAATATCGAGCAATAGCGCTCATACCAATGCCGCCAATGCCAATAAAATAAACGTTATGTATTGTACCTAAATCCACTATCCTATTAATTTTTCTATTTCGTCAACTATATTTTTTGTTGCACTTGGCAATGCCAATCCTTTTATGTTTTTAGATAAAGTTTCCTGTTTACCAGTATCTTTCATTAAAGATTCAAAAACAACAGAAAATGTATCTAAATTACTTTCTTTTATCATTAAAGCCGCTTGTTTGTCTACAATCGACTTTGCATTTTTTGTCTGATGATCTTCTGCTACGTTTGGAGACGGAATAAATATTACCGGTTTCCCAACAATACATAATTCTGATACAGAACTTGCACCTGCTCTAGAAATAATTACATCTGCAGCAGCGTAACCAAAATCCATCTTATTTATAAATTGATGCACTTGAACATTCTCTTTAGCATTGTATTTCTTATACTCTTCAAAATATAATTTACCACATTGCCAAATCAATTGAACGTCTTGTTTTTCAAAAAAATCTAAATTACTTGCAATTAATTCGTTAATTTTTCTTGCACCTAAACTTCCGCCTAAAACAAAAACCGTTTTCTTACTTTTATCTAACTTAAAAAACGTTTGCCCTTCTTCTCTTTTTGTATGAATAGACAATAAATCTTGCCTTACAGGGTTGCCTGTTTTCACAATTTTATTCAACGGAAAAAAACGTTCTAAATTATCATAAGCAACACATATTTTTTTTGCTTTTTTACTTAATAATTTATTGGTAATTCCCGGATAAGAATTCTGTTCTTGTATCAATGTCGGAATTCCCTTTTTACCCGCCATAATTAATGTTGGTCCGCTTGCAAAACCACCAGTTCCAATAGCTACATCTGGTTTAAATTTCTTTATTATTTTAGATGCATTCCATAAACTACTCATCAACTTAAACGGAAACGACAAATTACCTGAAGTTAACTTTCTTTGTACGCCAGAAATCCACAGACCTTTAATGTCATAACCCGCTTGTGGCACTTTTTCCATTTCCATTTTATCCTTTGCACCAACAAACAAGAAATTAGCACCTGGATAACGCAATTTTAATTCGTTTGCAATAGCAATTGCCGGATAAATATGTCCGCCAGTTCCTCCGCCAGAAATAAGTATGTTAATCGATTGTTTCATGCAAAATATCTAAAGGGTTATCATCTAAAATATCTTCTTCTGTTTCTTCTTTTGAAGCACTAACACTTAAAATCATTCCGAGCGCAAAACATGTCATCCAAATAGATGTACCACCACTACTAATTAAAGGTAAAGTTTGTCCTGTAACCGGAAATAAATTGGTTGCGACCGCCATGTTTATGGTTGCCTGAAAAATAATTGGCAAACCTACTCCAATTACCAATAATGTACCAAATATTGTTGTAGTTTTTTTTAATACAACAAATACTCTAAAAAGAAGTAAAAAATATATAAAAACGATAAGAATTGCACCAATTAAACCATATTCTTCTACAATTATTGCATATATAAAATCTGATGATGATTGTGGTAAAAAGTTTTTCTGAACACTTTTACCAGGTCCAACGCCAATAGGACCACCTGTGGCTATTGCAATTTTAGCTTTTTCTACTTGATAAGCTTCTTTACCTTCTGAACTCGAAAAACTATCTATTCTACTTTGCCAAGTTTGCACTCTGTTTGGCATCGCATCTGGAAAAGCTTTTGCTATTAAAATAAAAAATGACAACGCTATAATTCCTGCACCTAAAATAAAACCGATATACTTTAAAGGATATCCGCCAACAAAAGCGATAATAAGAATCATTGTAAAAATAATTGCCGTTGTAGAAAAGTTTGCTGGTAAAATAAGCAGCAACACTAAACTTACAGGCAACCAAAGTTGTAATATACTTTCTTTAAAAACAATAGCTTTTTCTTTGTTTCTAGCTAAATATCTAGCAACGTAAACCATTAAGACCAAACCTGCTAAAGTAGAGGTTTGAAAACCAATACCTACAAATGGTATACGAATCCATCTACTAGCATTTGCACCACCAATTGTAGTACCTTGTGCTAGTGTAAAAATTAAAAGAATTATAACAATTGGCAGCATTAAAACAGATCCACCAGAAAAATATCTGTATGGTATTTTATGTACTCCGTAAATGATAGCAAATCCCATAATTAATAAAACCATGTGTTTTACTAAATACCCAAGAGTAGAACCAGAACCAACAACATAAACCAAGTTTGTACTGGCACTATAAACTGGCATAAAAGAGAATATTGCCAAAACAGCTACAATAGCCCAAATGGTTTTATCTCCTTTTATATGTTGAAAAACTGCTTTCATTTTTAATCCTAAATCTTATAAACTTCTTACTGCTTTTTTAAATTTTCTCCCTCTGTCTTCGTAATTTTCAAATAAATCGAAACTTGCACACGCAGGCGATAATAAAACGGTGTCGCCTTTTTCAGATAATTTATGTGCTACTTTTACAGCTTCTTCTGCACCTGCAGTTTCAACCACAATATCTACAACATTTTCGAATGTATTTTTTATTTTTTCGTTATCAATACCCAAACAAACAATAGCCTTTACTTTTTCTCTTACCAATGGCAAAAGATCGTTATAATCGTTTCCTTTATCTACACCTCCAACTATCCAAACGGTTTGTTTATTCATGCATTCTAAAGCATAAAATGTTGCATTTACATTTGTAGCTTTAGAATCGTTTATATATTCTACGCCTTCTATTTTAGCTACATTTTCTAAACGATGCTCTACACCTTCAAAATCTTCTAAACTTTCTTTTATCGCCTGCTTTCTTGCATTTAATAATTGCGCAGCCATTGTTGCTGCCATTGCATTTTTAACGTTATGTTTTCCTTTTACTGATAAAGATGATATAGGCATATTAAATGTGTCTTTATTTATATTAATCGTTATGTTATTATTTTTTACAAACGCACCAAACTCTAATTCTTTTTCTAGAGAAAATGGTACTAATTTTGCTAATGTTTTATTATTTTCTAACCAATTATTTATAGTTGCATCATCTGCATCATAAATTAAATAATCGGTACTTTTTTGATTTTTAGTGATTCTAAATTTAGATGCTACATATTCACTAAAATTATTATTATATCGATCTAAATGATCTGGTGTAATATTCGTTAGAATAGCAATATGACTATTAAAATCTTCTATACCATCTAACTGAAAGCTACTTAATTCTAACACGTAATTATCAAAATTTTCTTCTGCTACTTGCTGTGCAAAACTATCGCCAATATTACCTGCTACACCAACATTTAAATTCGCACTTTTTAAAATATGATGCGTTAATAATGTTGTGGTAGTTTTTCCATTAGAACCCGTAATACCGATAATATTTGCATTGGTATATTTTGCTGCAAACTCAATTTCTGAAATCACTTTAACACCCAATTCTTTTAACTTTAAAATCAAAGGAACAGTATCAGGAATTCCAGGACTCTTCATTACTAAATCTGCATTTAGCAATTCACTTTCAGTGTGTTTCCCTTCCTCAAAAACTATGTTATTACTTAAAAGAACTTCTTTATATTTTTTAGCAATCATACCTTTATCAGAAACAAAAACTTCAAAACCTTTTTGTTTTCCTAAAAGAGCTGTTCCTACTCCACTTTCTCCTGCACCAAGAATTACTAACTTTTTCACAACTATCTTAACTTTAAGGTTACAATTGTAAAAACAGCCAATAGAATACCTATTACCCAAAAACGCACAACAATTTTACTCTCGTGATAGTTTAATTTTTGATAATGATGATGCAATGGCGACATTTTAAAAATCCTTCTTCCTTCTCCGTATTTTTTTCTTGTGTATTTAAACCAAGAAACCTGCATAATCACAGACAAATTTTCGATTACAAAAATTCCGGCTAGTATTGGCAACAATAATTCTTTTCGAATTGCAATTGCTATAACTGCTATAATCCCTCCGATTGTTAAACTACCTGTATCACCCATAAAAACTTGTGCCGGATACGTATTGTACCATAAAAAACCAATTAAAGCTCCTGCAAAAGCAAGTATAAAAACGGTCATTTCTCCAGAATTGGGTATATACATTACATCTAAATAATCGGCAAAAATTATGTTACCAGAAACCCATGCAAAAACAGCAAGTGTTACTACCATTATCGCAGACGAACCCGCAGCTAAACCATCAATTCCGTCTGTTAAATTTGCTCCGTTAGAAATTCCTGTTACAATAAAAACCGTAATAAAAATGAAAACTATCCAACCGTATTTTTCAAAACCTTCACCCAAAAAAGATAAAGCCTTTGAATACTCTAATTCATTATTTTTCATAAACGGAACCGTAGTTTTTGTTGATTTATGCGCTTCACCAAAAACTTTAATTTTTCCGTTTGTTTGCAGTACTTGTTGCTCTACAGGCAATTGTTCTTTTATAGTTACATCATCATGAAAGTATAACATAGAACCTACAATTACACCTAAACCAACTTGACCTAAAACTTTAAACTTCCCTTTTAAACCTGCTTTATCTTTTTTAAATACTTTTATATAATCGTCTACAAATCCTATTAACCCCATCCAAACCGTAGTGATTAATAAAATAATGATGTAAACATTATCTAACTTGGCTAATAAAATTGCCGGAATTAGAGTGGCAAAAATTATAATAACACCTCCCATAGTTGGTGTTCCTGCCTTTTGCACTTGCCCTTCTAAACCTAAATCTCTAATAGACTCTCCTACCTGTTGCTTTTGTAAAAACTTTATTATTCTTTTACCGTAAACCGTAGATATTACTAATGATAAAATAAAAGCTGCTGCAGCTCTAAATGTTATAAACTGAAACACACTAGCTCCAGGAAAACTAAAATGATTTTCTAAATATTGAAATAAATAATACAGCATTCTTATAAATTGTTAAGTTGATTGAAACAGTTTTTAACCTCTTCTAAATCATCAAAATGAGTACGAATACCATTTATTTCTTGATAATTTTCATGTCCTTTTCCTGCGATTAATATGATGTCACCAGCATTAGAAAACTTACATGCAGTTTTAATTGCTTGCTTTCTATCTAAAACTGTTAATGTTTTTCTGTAATTTTCTGATGAAACTCCGACTTCCATTTCTTCTAAAATAGTTTGCGGATTTTCTGTTCTGGGATTATCTGATGTAAAAACTACTTGATTACTTAATTGAGCAGCTATGTTAGCCATTTTAGGTCTCTTCGTTTTATCTCTATCTCCGCCACAACCAACAACCGTAATTACTTGCTCGTTGCCAGTTCTAATATCATTAATAGTTTCTAAAACATTCTTTAAAGCATCTGGCGTGTGTGCATAATCTACAATTGCCGTAACGCCATCTTTAGAAACTACATATTCAAAACGACCACTTACACTTTCTAACTGACTCACGATGGTTAAAACTTCTAACTTTTCTAAGCCTAATAATTCTGCAGTTGCAATTATTGCAGTAAGGTTGTAAATATTAAAAACACCAATTAGCTTCGTCCAAACTTCAACACCATCAACAGTAATTAAAGTACCAGACAATTGCTTTTCTAAAATTTTAGCTTTAAAATCTGCAATTGTTTTTAAAGCATAGGTTTTTTTAGCAGCTCGTGTATTTTGCAACATGTAACTACCATTTTTATCATCTAAATTTGTTAATGCAAATGCATTTTTAGGCAAAGCATCAAAAAATTCTTTTTTCACATTTCTATATTCTGCAAATGTTTCATGGTAATCTAAATGATCATGAGAAAGATTTGTAAAAATTCCGCCAGCAAAAACTAAACCTTCCGTTCTTTTTTGATGAATTCCATGAGAACTCACTTCCATAAAACAGAAATCAACACCAGCTTCTACCATTTTATCTAAATAACTATTTATTGCAACCGAATCTGGTGTTGTATGCGTTGCTTTAAACTCTTCATTATCAACTAAAACTTTTACAGTAGACAATAAACCAACTTTGTAACCTGCTTTTTTAAATAATTGATACAACAATGTTGCAATGGTTGTTTTACCATTTGTACCCGTTACACCGATTAATGGTAATTTAGAAGACGGATTGTCATAATAATTCGAAGCTATTATCGCTAAAGCAACATTTGTATCAACAACTTTTACGTATGTAATTCCTTCAATTATTTCTGATGGAAATTCTTGACAAACAATTACAGTTGCACCTAAGGCAATTGCCTTCTCTATAAATAAATGACCATCTACAGAAACACCTTTTAAAGCAACAAAAACATCGTTTTTTACAATATTTCTAGAATCGAAAACAACAGCATTTACATCAACATTTGTTGACCCTGAAACCTCTTCTATGGAAACCTTATATAATATGTCTTTTAAATTTTTCAGCTTATGAGAGTTTTAAAATGATTGTTTGTCCCTTTACTAACTTTTGTCCTTTTTTTAAAGATTGATATGTTACTCTACCAACTCCAGAAATTTTTACTGTCAATCCAATATTTTCTAATAATGAAAGCGCATCCATACCAGACATTCCTTTCACATTCGGAATTTTAGCATAGTTTTTAGCTAAAGAATTATCATATTTAGCATACGATTTTTCTATTTCATCAAATTTAACATCATCATCTACAGACTGATTATCTATTGGCGTTGTTGTATAAATTTTCTGAGCAATTTCTTTAAAAACTGGTCCTGCAACCGTAGCTCCGTAATATCCTTTTTCTTTCTTCGGATCATGCACCACTACAATACAAGAATACTTTGGGTTATCTGCCGGAAAAAAACCAGCAAACGATGCCACGTAATGCTTATTAGAATATCCGGCAGCTACTGTTTTACCATTCTCATCTTTATGTCTTGGTAAATATTTTTTTGCTGTTCCTGTTTTTCCTGCCATAGAAAAATTAGACGAATAAATGTTTTTTGCCGTTCCTTTTTCTACAACATTTTCCATTACTTTTCTAATTTTACTTAGCGTTTCATCAGAAGCAATTTTAGAATTTAAAACTTCCGTTTCAAAAACCTTTTCTGTCTTATCTTGCCTTCTTAACTCTTTAATAAACCTTGGCTTTACCATTACGCCGTTATTCGCCACCGCATTGTAAAACATAAGCGTTTGCATTGGCGTTACAGAAATACCATAACCCCAAGACATCCATTCTAAAGAAATTTTATTCCATCTTTTGTCTGATGGTTTTGGCACCACAGGAACACCTTCTCCTTTAATTTGAAAACCAATTGGTTTTGTAAAACCATATGTATCTAGCTTTTCTATAAACTTCTCTGGTTTTTTATCGTAATGCTTTCTTATTAACTTAACAATACCAACATTCGAAGAAACCTCAAAAACTCTTCCGGCAGAAATTTTACCATAACCACCTCTATGAGAATCTTCTACCTTAGAACCGTGTATAAATATCCTTCCTCTTTCTGTATCAACAACTGTAGATGTATCTATCACCTTATCATCTAAAGCAGCCATTAAACTTGCCAATTTAAAAGTAGAACCTGGTTCGTGACTTTCCCAAACAGCATAATTTCTTTTCTCGTAATATTTCCCTTTTTTGGTTCTACCTAAATTAGAAATAGCTTTGATTTCACCTGTCGCTGTTTCCATAACTACAGCACAACCATGATCTGCTTCAAAATACTCTAACCTTCTTAACAACGCATGATGAGTAATATCTTGAATATTAACATCTATTGTAGTAATTATATCATGACCATCTATTGGTTCTTTTTCATTATAATCTGTAATTGGTTTCCATTGATTCTTTGCTATTTTTTGCTCCCATCTTAAACCGTTTTCACCTTGCATATAATCCGCAAAAGCACCTTCTATACCAGCCTCTCCTCTAAAATCATCATAACCAATTGTTCTTTCTGCAATTTTACCAATTGGATGCTCCCTCTCAGTTCTATGTTTTGCAATAAAACCACCTCTATATACTCCCAAGTTAAAAATTGGAAATTTTTTCATCTTCAAATAATCGGTATACCCAATATTTCTAGCAATTAGATAATATCTTCTTTTCTTGTTTTTTGCAGCTCTTAATCTTTTTTGATGATACGCAACTGACTTCCCTAACATTTTAGAAAGTTCTTTAGAAAGCGCTACAATATTATCTTCAAAAACATCGCTATTTACAGTAACCAAGTCCATATAAATATTAAACTTAGACATAGACGTTGCCAACAAATTACCATCTGCCGCATACACGTTACCTTTATTTGCGTATATAGTATCTTGCCTTACTGTTAATTCTGTTGCTAACTCTCTGTACTTATCTCCTTGAACATATTGAAGATTAATAACCCGAACAATTATAGCAAGTAAAAACACGGTCATAAAAGCAGCCACCATGTAAAACCTAGTAAGAATGCTTTTTTTATGTGTTGCCAATTTTAATCGTTTTTATAAGTTACTTTTATTTTCTTCGGAGGAGTTTTAGAAGGCTCTAAACCTCTACTTTTTGCTTTTTCTCTGATACTAGATTCCATTTTCATTCTCATCAAAATCGTACCTGTATCTACATATTCTGCCCTTAACTCTCTTTTTAGCTTATTAAGATTAGAAATCTCTATTACTTTTTTATCTGCCTTATGTGAGCTAGATATCATTACCAATAACAATACAACTACAAAAATGATAATGCGCCAATTTTTAAATGCAGATTCATCGGTAAGAAAACTTCCTCGTAAAAAACCGTATACATTTTTTTTAACCTTAGACATTCTACTTTTTTATTGTTGCAATTCTTAATTTAGCGCTGCGAGCCCTATTATTTGTGTTAATTTCCTGTGGGGTAGGTACTATCAACTTCCCGACTTTCTGCAAAGGTTCACTTGTGTTTCCAAAAAAATCTTTTTCGGGCTCGCCACTAAATAATCCTGTTCTTATAAATCTTTTTACCAATCTATCTTCTAAAGAATGATATGAGATCACACTCAATCGTCCTTCTTCTTTTAATAGACTTGGCATTTGTTGTAAAAATTCTTTTAAAACATCCAATTCCTCATTTACCTCAATTCTAATTGCCTGAAATATTTGAGCTAAAATTTTATGTTCTTTCGCTTTAGGCAAAAATCTTTGCAAAGCTTCTTTTAACTGAAAACTAGTTTCTATCTTCTCTTGTTCTCTTTTCTCTACAATCGTTTTTGCTATATTTCTAGAGTTTCTTAGCTCGCCATACAAAAACAATATTTCCGCAAGTTTTTCTTCAGAATAATTTGCAATAATTTCTTTTGCTGAAATTTTAGATTTCTGATTCATTCTCATATCCAAATCTCCATCGAAACGAATCGAAAACCCTCTTTCTGCTTCATCAAATTGATGAGAAGAAACACCTAAATCAGCTAAAACACCATCAACCTTTCTAACTCCATGAAACCTTAAAAATCTAGAAATGTATCTAAAATTTTCTGGTATCAATGTAAACCGAGGATCATCAATAACATTTTTTAAAGCGTCTGGATCTTGATCAAAACCAAACAATCTACCATTCTCACCTAATCGATTTAAAATTTCTCTTGAGTGTCCGCCACCTCCAAAAGTTACATCCACATACACTCCGTCTTGCTTAATCGCAAGAGCATCTACACTTTCTTTTAATAAAACCGGACTATGATAATTCATCAAATTCTGTATTTCCCATTACCTCTTCAGCTAAATCTGCAAAATCTAAAGCAGCATCATCAATAGCTTTCTCATAATTATCCTTATCCCAAATTTCTATTATATTTACAGCAGAAGACAACACAACTTGTTTCTTAATACTTGCAAATTCACATAAATCTTTAGGAATTAAAACCCTACCAGCAGCATCAAATTCTACAATTTTAACACCCGCTGTAAACCTTCTAATAAAATCATTATTCTTCTTAACAAACTTGTTAAGTTTATTAAGTTTGCTCATCATTTTATCCCACTCTTCCATAGAATACAATTCTAAACACGGCTGAAAAACAGCTCTTTTTATGACAAACCCCTCATTTAAAATTGGTTGCAACTGCTTCTTTAGAGCTGATGAGAACATCACTCTACCTTTAGCATCTGCCTTACATTCGTATGTACCAATTAGATTTATCACAAATAAGAATATCGTTTTACAGATATCAAAAATATATAAATTTTACCACTTTTTACCACTTTTTACCACATTGTTAATAAATAATTGGTTTTCACTATTAAAAAATGATCTATCACATCTTAAAAATTGAAATTGAGACAATTAGAAAAAGAATTTTTATGTTATAAAAAAGAATTACATTTGCGATTAAGTAAAACGAATTGAATGATGACTGAACAGTTAAAAACCGAAGGGAAATTTACATATGCAGAAGCAGGAGAAGGACCTGCAATTATTGTTTTACACGGACTTATGGGAGCCTTGAGTAATTTTGGCGCTACCTTTAATCATTTTTCTAGCAACGGCTATAAAGTTTTGATTCCGGAATTACCCCTATACTCTTTACCTCTAATAAAAACGAATGTTAAAAACTTATCTAGTTTTTTAAAAGATTTTATGGATTTTAAAGGAATAGACAACGCTATTCTATTAGGAAATTCTTTAGGCGGACACATAGGTTTGTATTTTACAAAACATTACCAAGATAAAGTTAGTGCTTTAGTTTTAACAGGAAGCTCTGGATTGTATGAAAAAGCAATGGGAGACAGTTTTCCGAAGCGAGGAAACTATGAGTTTATAGAAGAAAAAACAAAAGATGTTTTTTACGATCCTGCAATTGCAACAAAAGAACTAGTAGACGATGTTTTTAAAATTGTAAACGATAGAAACTCTGTAATAAGAACTTTGGCTATTGCTAAAAGTGCTATAAGACATAATATGGCTAATGATTTACCAGACATGAAACAACCTACTTGTTTAATCTGGGGAAAACAAGACTCTGTAACTCCGCCAAAAGTTGCTGAAGATTTTCATAAACTTTTACCAGACTCTGATTTATTTTGGATTGATAAATGCGGGCATGCAGCAATGATGGAAAGACCAGAAGAATTTAATTCTGTATTATCTAAATGGTTAACCGACAGAAACATATAAATCATGAAAATTAAGTCTGCAGATTTTGTAATGAGTAACAGTAATGTTACCAATGCGCCAAAAGACAGAATACCAGAATATGCTTTTATAGGTCGATCTAATGTGGGTAAATCCTCATTAATTAACATGTTAATGCAGCGTAAAGATTTAGCTAAAACTTCTGGAAAACCAGGAAAAACACAACTTATTAATCACTTTAAGATTAATAATGAGTGGTTTTTAGTTGATTTACCTGGTTATGGATATGCCCAAATTTCTAAGAAAAAAAGAGTAATATTTCAATATTTTATAGAGAATTACTTTAAAGAAAGAGAACAACTAGTTTGTACTTTTGTTTTGATAGATTCTAGACACGATCCGCAAAAAATCGATTTAGACTTTATGCAGTTTTTAGGTGAAAATCAAATTCCGTTTTGCATTGTTTTTACAAAAGCAGATAAATTAAGTAGTTCTAAACTTAATAAGCAAATAACATCTTACAAGAAAAAATTATTACAACATTGGGAAACTTTACCAACATCTTTTCTAACTTCTTCTTCTACTAATCTTGGTAGAAAAGAATTTTTAGATTTTATTGATGGCGTAAACCAAGATGTTGCAAAAGATTTTAAATAAATTACTTCTACAAATTTACAATGCAATCTACTAAAGAGAATTTACAAGTATTATTTGAAGACAATCATTTAATAATTGTAAATAAAAGAGCTGGCGATATTACACAAGGTGATAAAACCGGAGACAAACCTTTAAACGAAGTTGTAAAAGAATATGTAAAAGTTAAATACAACAAACCTGGCAATGTATTTATTGGTACTGTACACCGATTAGATAGACCAACATCTGGTATTGTTATTTTTGCAAGAACATCTAAAGCTTTAGAACGCTTAAACAAGATGTTAAGAGACAAAACTATTAACAAAACTTATTGGGCTTTAGTTAAAAACAAACCCAAAAAAGAAAGAGATACGCTTACAAATTTTCTAAAAAAAGATCCTAAAAAAAATAAATCTTTTGTTTACAAAAAGGAAATTGACGGAAGTAAAAAAGCAACATTACACTATAAAGTTATTCAGAAGCTAGAAAACTACACACTTTTAGAAATTGATTTAGAAACAGGTAGGCATCACCAAATTAGAACACAACTTTCTAATATCGGATCGCCAATAAAAGGCGATTTAAAATACGGTTTTCCTAGATCTAATAAAGATGGAAGCATAAGCCTGCACGCTAGAAAAATAAACTTTATTCACCCAGTTTCTAAAGAAGAAATTAAAATAACTGCGCCAACACCCAAAGATGTAATTTGGAATGCTTGTAACGAATAAAAACATTACGCTACCTCTACAGAAGTAAACTTAAAACTAGTACCATCAAACAAACCTTTATCAGACAATTTTAAAGCAGGAATTACCAACAACGCCATAAAAGACAAACTCATATAAGGCGCTCTTAATTTACTGCCCATATCTTTTGCCATCGCATCTAAAGCTGCGTAAGATTTACCTATTTCTTCTGCAGATTTATCAGACATAATACCTGCTACAGGTAAAGAAACTATTTCTTCTTTTGTTGCAGTTACTGCACAAATACCACCTTTATTCTCTATAATTAAGTTTACAGCCTTTGCAATAGCTTCATCTGTTGCACCAACAGCAATAATATTATGAGAATCGTGCCCAACAGAACTAGCTATCGCACCTTCTTTGATTCCGAAATTTTTAATAAATGCAATTGCAGGCACATCATTTTTATACCTATTTACAACAGTCATTTTTAAAACATCTGTATTTGTATTAGAAATTAAATTTCCGTTTTCTATTAAAGATTCAGATTCAATTTTATTTGTAACCAATTCACCATCTAAAGCCTCTATAACATTTATTTTCTTTGCAGATGATTCAAATCTAAAATCCGAAACTTTTTTCTTTTCTGTATTAAAGTTGTTTAAAACTTCAAAAGGAACAGCATCAATAAAACTTTTACCGTTTTTAGCAACCAATACTCCGTTGATATAAGTTTCTAAAACATTGAATTTTTCTAAACTATCAACAACAATAAAATCTGCAAAATCATCTTTTTGCAAAAGACCAACATCTAATTTATAATGCTCTACAGGGTTTACACAAGCAGCTTGTAAGACTTTAAACACATCGACACCTTTTGCTACTGCTCTTTCACAAAGTTGATTGATATGGCCCAATAACAAATCATCTGGATGTTTGTCATCAGAACAAAACATCATATTTTCAAAATGTTCGGGCAACAAATCAATTAAAGCTTCAAAATTTTTAGCTGCCGAACCTTCTCTAATAATCACTTTCATTCCTTTTTGAAGTTTTTCTTGAGCTTCTTCAAAAGTAAAACATTCGTGATCTGTAGAAATACCCGCTGCAATATATTTACTTACATCTTGCCCTCTTAAACCCGGCGCATGACCATCGATTGGCTTATTGTTATCTTTTGCATGTTGTATTTTCTTTAAAACCTCTTCATCATCAAATAAAACTCCGGGATAATTCATCATTTCCGCAAGGTATTTAATGTCTGGATTTTGCATCATCTGTTTAATATCATCAGAATCTATAATTGCGCCAGCACTTTCGAAGGATGTTGCAGGCACACAACTTGGTGCGCCAAAATTAAATTTTAAAGGTACTTTTTTACCGTTTTCGATCATAAAATCGACACCTTTTACACCTAAAACATTTGCAATTTCATGCGGATCTGAAACCGTTGCAACTGTACCATGTTTTACTGCGATTTTTGCAAATTCTGATGGAACCAACATAGAACTTTCTATGTGAATATGTGCATCTACAAAACCTGGTAAAATATAATTTTCTACAGAATGATCTACTGCTCTTACAGCTATAATTTTACTATCTTTAACCTCTACTTCTCCTTTGTAAATGGTCCTGTTTTGTATATCAACTATATTTCCTTGTACAATCATCTTCAAAATTATTTGCTGCAAATTTACAAAGAATTAAAGCCGATTTAAACTTTATTTAGGATAGATTACTTGATGTAAAGGAACATCAAAATCGTTAGAATCTTCTATTTGATAAATTGGTTTAAAAAAGTTTAATCCTATAAATTTAGCATCTTCTTTACACTTTAATAAAAAGCGGTCGTAAAAACCTTTACCGTAACCAACTCTGTAATTTAACTCGTCTGAAATAAGCATTGGCACAAAAATTAAGTCGAGCTTCTGCTCATCTACTTTAACAGCATTCACAGGTTCTGGAACTCCAAATTTATTCAATTCTAAAACCGTTTTTTCTTCTAAATAATAATGAGAAAGCGTATTGTTTTTAAGATTTGATTTGCTAACAACAATTTTAATATTACGTTTTCTTAAAAAATTAATAATTGGTTGCGTATCGATTTCTTTAAACTTTGTAAGTGATAAAAATAAGTGCGCAACTTTAACACCACTATAATCTAAATTATAAATTTGCTGATAAATATTATCTTGAAATTCTTCAATTTGACTAACAGATAAATCTTTTCTTTTTTGCTTATAAATTGCTCTTAATTCTTGCTTTTTCATCAATGATTATAAATTTATAATATTACAACAATTTCAATTCTTTTTGAAGTTTTTTTGTCAAACCACCAACTACTAAATCGTAAGAATGATTGATTAAATCTTTCGCTAAATCATCAGAAACATCGCTATTATTTATAAGTACCGTATTCCAATGTTTTTTATTCATGTGAAAACCAGGATTAATTCCTTCGTAATTACCTCTTAACTCCAATGCTTTTTCCGGATTGCACTTTACGTTCATTTTCTCTTCACCTTTTTCCCAATTATTTAAACTTGTTAGTAAAAACATTTTATTCATTACTTTAAACACCAAAGTAACATCATCAAAAGGAAAGTGTTCTGTTACTCCTTTTTTTGACATACAAAAATCTCGTAGTTGCTCTATATGCATAAACTATTAGGTTTTAAAGTTATTTTTATCAATTTAAAAAGTATCTTTATCTACCAAATTTACAATTAATATTTAAATGGAAAATGTTTTTTTAGACAACACCTCTATCATTAGTTATTCTCATAAAAATTACGAGAAAAATAATTTTTCTGCAATTTCTCAAATAAAACTTTCGCAAGGAACAGAAACTATAGAATGGCTAAATACTTACGGAATTAAATTTCAAGAGGAATATAAAAAAGTAATTTACCAGAATAATTTAGATGATTTTTTGATAAAATTATTAAGTGATGAAAATCATCCAAACAAAGTAATTTTATTAGATAATTTACTATTTATAACAACACGTGTTTTAATTACAGAAAGCAGAAAATTAGAGTCTGAGCAAATGATTTTTATTGTTTCTGCAGATTTTTTATGGTCTATTCAAGAAAAACATGGCGATTATTTTAATTGGATTCGTGAGCGATTAGAAGGTAACAAAGGAATTGTTAGAAAGAAAAGAGCCGATTATTTGTTATTCTTACTTTTAGAATCGATTATAGACAATTACCAAGATACTTATGAGGAAAATGCTGTTCTTAGCGCAGATAAACTAAATTCTACCAACATAAAACCTACACCAGAATTTACTTCTTTAGTAGAAAAAAGAAAACAAGAACTTTTTAATTTTAAGAAAGCTACAATGAGTTTAAAAGACACAATTGTAAAGTTAGAAAAAATTGAAATTGATGGTTTTGAAGTAAAATATTTTAGTGAATTAAAAGAACAAACAAATAACTTAATTTCGAATATCGATTTCGAATTGCAAGAGTTAGAAAGTAAGATCAACTTAATATTTAGTATTCAAGGACACAGATTAAATGAAGTAATGAAAACGCTTACAATTTTATCTGTAATATTTATTCCGCTTACTTTTTTAGCCGGAATTTACGGTATGAATTTCGAATACATACCAGAATTAAAATTTAAATATGGTTATTTTATTTTATTAGGAATAATGGTGCTGGTTACCATTGCTTCTGTTTGGTATTTTAAACGAAAAAAGTGGTTTTAACGTTTTTATAATCAATAAAAAAACCTTTTTAAGTTCGAATTAAAAAGGTTTTTTTAAAATTTCTATTTAATAATTTTATACAAAACAGGTTTACTTGGTGTTGCATCGTTTTCAAACGGAGCAATCATTAGGTTTAATAAATACTCGCCATCTTCTACATCGTTTGGTACATAAATAAATTCTGTAATTGTAGCATCCATTCTAATTTCGCCAGCAGTATTCCAAAAAGCATTATGAGATAACAATTTACCATTATCATTTTCTTTATCAACAGATGGTAAATCTATCAATAAATGTTTTATCCCTTTTTCTCTTAAATAAATTGCGGCTTTTTCAGACAAATATGTAGGATTTGTATTTGAATACTGCATACTCTTTTTATCATCTAAATTAGGCAAAGTTCTAATTACAATAGCGTCTCGTTTCTTATTTTTTAAAGCTGTTTTTAATTGCTTTACTCCTATCATAAAATCTCCATTATGAAACAACGGTGCAATTGTAACAACCTCTGCTAAAAATATAAAATACTTTAAGTTTTTGTTTACAGAGTGTACTTCTTCTGTAATATGACCTACACATTCTGTGTGTGTAATATGAGAGTGCGGATTGAAATGAATACTATTAAAATTTACAACAGCACCTTCTGATACCTTTATTGTTTCTTCGCCTATTTTTTCTGCAGTAATTTTAGGCTCCTCTAAATACCAAGCATTTACATTTTTTTTTGATGGATCTATAGGAATTGAAATATCTATAGGATTAGATATATTTACTTCTATTTTTCTTGAATTATATTCTATAGTTGCTTTCATTTTTTACTTTACTATTTTTAATCCTCAATTTAATTTGAACAAATCAGATGCAATTCCATCGGCTAAAAACTTTCCTTTTTGCGTAGTTTTTAAGGTTTTATTTTCAATATACAATAAATCTTCTATTATAAATCTATTAGATAATTTTTCTAAATAATTTAAAAAATCATCTCCAAAATCATTTTTAATTTTTTCTAAAGACACCCCCCAAACGGTTCGTAAACCCGTCATCACATACTCATTGTATCTATCTGTTTTAGAAAGTGTTTCCCTTTCGATTGGCAATTTATCCTCTAAAATTGCTTTTATGTAATGCGTATTATTTCTAACATTCCAACTTCTTTGTATACCATTAAAAGAATGTGCAGATGGCCCAATACCCAAATAAGATTTACCTAACCAATAAGAAGAATTATTTTTACTAAAATAGTTTTCTTTTCCAAAATTAGACAATTCATAATGTATAAACCCTTCTTTTTTTAATGTTTTGGTTAATATTTGAAACTGCTCTTCTGCCTTAACATCATCAACATTTTTAATTTCCCCCTTTGCAATTAATGATTCTAAAGCCGTTTTAGGCTCTACTGTAAGCGCGTAACTAGATATGTGCGAAATACCAAAATCTAAAGCTGTTTTTATATTTTCTTCCCATTCTTTATTTGAACAATCAGGAATTCCGTAGATTAAATCAACCGAAATATTATTAAAATACTGTGTAGCAATTTTTAAACATTTTTTTGCTTCGGATGCATTGTGTGCGCGATTCATCAATTTTAAATCTTTCTCAAAAAAAGATTGTACACCAATACTTAATCTATTGATTACTGTTTTAGAAAGTTCTATTATTTTTTCTTCGGATAAATCATCAGGATTTGCCTCTAAAGTAACTTCGGGATTTTCTATAACATCAAAATGATGATATACAGTAGCTATCAAATTATTTATTTCTGATGTATTTAAAACAGACGGAGTACCGCCACCGAAATAAATAGTTTCAACTTTTTCGCCTTTTAATTCTTCTTTTCTTAATGCAATTTCTTTTTTTAAACAATGCAACATTTCTTCCTTTTTCTTTAAAGAAGTAGAAAAATGAAAATCGCAATAAAAACATGCTTGTTTACAAAATGGTATGTGAATGTATATTCCTGCCATTACTTTTTAACTCTCTTTTCGTTTTGCTTTACAAAACTTGCCCAACCAGTATAATTTTTCCCGCCTACTACTCTGCCAGAATTATAAAAATGACAAACTGCTGCAGCCAAACCATCTGTTGCATCTAAGTTTTTTGGCAAGGTTTTTAAATTTAAAAGCGATTTTAGCATTAGAGCTACTTGCTCTTTACTTGCACTTCCGCTACCTGTAACAGCCATTTTTATTTTCTTTGGTAAGTATTCTGTAATCGGAATTTCTCTAGATAAACCCGCAGCCATTGCAACGCCTTGCGCTCTACCTAACTTTAACATCGATTGTACATTTTTACCAAAAAAAGGAGCTTCAATAGCAATCTCATCAGGATTATATGTATCAATAAGTTCTATTGTTCTCTCAAATATTAGCTTTAATTTTAAATAATGATCATCGTATTTTTTTAAAAGTAACTCGTTCATTTGAACAAATTCCATTTTTTTACCAACCACTTTTATAACGCCAAAACCCATAATTGTTGTTCCGGGATCGATTCCTAAAATTATTTTTTCTGTAGCCAAAGGCAAAAATTGTTTTTTGAATTTATCATTAAACTTAATGATGATTATTTATTACTTTGCAAAACAATGAAATATTCGCAAACACACAAATCTAAACAAATCTTTTGGTTGCTCATAAAACTAACGATTGTATTTGTTTGTGCTTATTTTATTTGGCAAAAATTAAACAACAACACGTTATTATCTTTTAATGAATTTAAAAACGTTTTGAGTCAATCTAAAGTATTTTCGTTAAAAAATTGCAGCTTTTTACTAATATTTACTTTTGGCAACTGGTTTTTAGAAATTTTAAAATGGAAAACACTTGTTAAAGAATTGAAAAAAATTAGCATATTTACTGCCGCAAAACAATCTTTAGCATCTCTTACAGCTTCTTTAATAACACCTAATAGAATTGGAGAATATGGTGCAAAAGCATTGTATTTTAAAAAGAAAAACAGCATACAAATAATGCATTTAAACCTAATTGGTAATTTACATCAATTAGTAGCAACAGTGTTTTTTGGTTTTTTAGGTTTCATATATTTTTACAAAAACTATCCAATAAACTTCGATCTTTCTAATTTTTATAACGTTTTAATTTTAACCTGTGCTTCTTGTATTTTAATAATAGTTCTATGGAAACTGTTACTTTCTAAATTAGAAATTTTTAGAAATGGTATTGTAAAAATCAAAACAAAAACACATCTAAAAATAGCTTTATATTCATTTTTTAGATATCTTATTTTTTCTCATCAATTTTATTTTTTATTGATGATTTTTAAAACGAACATTACCTATATTGAAGCTATTACCGCCATTAGTTCTATGTATTTATTAAGTTCTTTTATACCAATGTTATCAATTTTTGATGCGGTTTTAAAAGGTTCGGTCGCCTTATTTATTTTTGGAATTTTAGGTGTAAACTCAATAACAATCTTAAGTATTACAACATTAATGTGGCTTCTTAATTTTGTTATACCTTCTATTGTTGGTAGTTATTTTATAATTACATTTAGCCCTAAACAACAAGCATGATTTATATACTGTTTTTTCTGTATTTACTTTATGCGATATTAATTATCGTTTTAACAATAGGATTTGTTAGCGTTAAAGAGTTTACTAATAAAAGTACGATTTTCACCAAATTTACAGTTGTTATTCCGTTTCGAAATGAAGCTGAAAAATTGCCTTTATTATTAAATTCGATATTAGAACTAAATTACAATTTAGACTTTGTAGAGTTTTTATTTATTGATGATGATTCTTCTGATAATTCTACCAACATCATTTCTAACACTTTAAAAGAAATAGAAATTGATTATACGATTCTTAAAAACAAGCGCGTTTCTAATTCACCAAAAAAAGATGCTATTACCTCGGCAATAGGAATTGCTAAAAATAACTGGATTATTACTACGGATGCAGATTGTGTTTTACCCAACAAATGGTTAAAAACTTTTAGCAGTTTCATAGAACAAAAACAACCTAAGATGGTAGTTGCTCCTGTAAACTACATTGTTAAAAACAACTCTTTAGAACAGTTTCAGTTACTAGATTTTATGAGTTTGCAAGCAACTACAATTGGTGGTTTCGGAATCGGTTTTCCTTTTTTATGCAATGGTGCAAACCTAGCGTACAGAAAAGATATTTTTTTAGAATTAAATGGTTTTAAAGGCAATACCTCTATTGCAAGCGGTGATGATATTTTCTTATTCGAAAAATTTAAAGAAGTCTACAAAAAAGATGTTCAGTTTTTAAAATCTAAAAACGCTATGGTGGCTACTTTTCCGGTTACAACAAATTCAGGTTTAATAAACCAGCGAGTGCGTTGGGCTTCTAAAACAAGTAAGCTAAAATCTACTTCTGTAAAATTAATTGGTTTACTAATTTTTCTTGTAAATCTTAGCGTTGTACTTAGCATCTTCTTATCGAATAGCTTACTAATTATTTTAACGCCAATTTTTGTGAAAATAAGTATCGATATATTCTTATTTCTCCCAACTATAAGATTTTACAATCATAAAAATTCTTTTTACAAATGGTACCTTTTTAGCAGTATTTTATATCCTTTTTTTAGTGTGTTTATCGTTTTTAAATCACTTTTTTATAAATATAATTGGAAAGGAAGAACATTTAAAAAATAACAATGCAATAAAGTTTGCAAACAAGTTTAGCCCAGATTGAAGTGGCATCCTTTTTAGAACTGTTCTTTTAAATTTGCGAAGAATGAACAAATTTACAAGAACAGCTGAAAAAAGATATAACGGAAAGCTGGAAATAGCTTCTAAAAAATTAAAATAAAGCGTTCATTAATGCTTCAGCTTTAAACCAAAGTATTAGTGCAACTGCTAACAATAAGACTAGAAAAAGTCCTCTTTTAGGTTTTGCTTCTTTCTTTCTTCCAAATTTTCTTTTAAACTCCATTCAAAAATATTTTAATAACGAAGATAAAAAAATGTACCGACACCAAAAGTTTTTAACTTTAATAGTTCTCGGATTCTGCAGGATTGTCTGTTAACGTTTCTATAAACGCAATAATATCTTGCTGTTCTTGGGTTGTTAATTCTAAATTATCGAAAGGTAAAGTTTGATGTTCTAAGTTAAAACCAAGACCACCACCGCCACCAAGATTGTAAAAATTAAGCACTTCTTCTAACGTATTGTAAACTCCGTTGTGCATGTAAGGTGCAGTAATTGCTGCATTTCTAATGCTTGGTGTTTTAAACATACCTTTGTGTAATTCTTCTTTGTAACGCCAATAAAAACCTAAATCGTCATCTAATTTTTTATTCTGATTTGTTTCTGGCACACCAATAACTTCTTTTTCGGTTTCTGTAAAAAATGGCGGAACGGTTCCGTTTGTTAATGGCATAAAATGACACGTTGCGCAAAGTGCTTTTCCCATAAATAAATTGTAACCTTTCTTTTCGTTTGTTTTAAATGTATTTTCTTGTCCTCGAATATTTCTATCGAATTTAGAATTGAAACTATTTAATGTAGATACATAAGAAGAAATTGCTTTAATTACTTCTCTATTACTTTTTGGCACTGTATTATAAGCTTCTGTAAACAATTTTACATAAGTTGTATCTTTTAAAATATCTTCTGAAAACGTATGAACCTCTGTATTAAACTCTTTAGAATTGTTAAACACCATCGAAATTTGATCTAATAAATTACGAGATCGACCATCCCAAAAGAAGCTTTTTTGAAACGCAGAATTGATTAACGTTGGTGTATTTCTTAATAACAAATTACCTTTATTATCTTTATTTAAAGCAACACCATCTGCATAACCTTTTGCTGGCAAATGACAACTAATACATGCCATTTTTTTGTCTTTAGACAACTTAGGATCTGAGAATAATTTTTCTCCTAAACTTATTTGTTTTTCTGTAGGATTTCTATTTGATGGCGGAGTAAAGTAATTTAAATTGAAAGAATTATTTTCGAAAAAAGTAGGTGCATCAAAATTAAAAGGTTCAGATTTTACGGGTTGCCATAATTTTGATTCTTTTCTAATTGCTACCCAATTTCTTGTAATAGCATTAAAATAATCTCTTGTAAAAGTGTATCTATCAAAAGTATTAAAATCTGTATTTTTCTCTATAAAAGCTATTGCTTTTTTTATGTTTTCTTGAAACTCAAAATCTAAATTTTTATTAGTATTCTTAATTATTGGTTGTAGTGTTTTAGAATACACGAATAATAAACTTTCTAATGAAGTTATGGTTTCTGAGATTCCTAAATGACTTACTGGCGTATCGAAACCAGAAATTGATAAACTAGCAATTCTAAATAATTGCTGATGTGTAGCAATAAAAAATCGCTGCGTATTTAATTTTCTTTTTAAAGCACCTTTTTTTAAAACCGATAATAACCCCTTTGTAACATAGATTTCTTTTTTAAAATCTAGTTCTGATATTTCTAAATCGTAGATACTTTCTTCTATTTTTTGCAAACCAACTGGCTCTAATATTTTGCCATTATCTTCTTTATAAATAGGTAATGCTGGCCCATTGGCACGATGCCCAACTTCTGGATTTAAATAAGAAACATAAGGTTCTGCTCTTTTAAAATTTTCTCTTACTTTTTTAAAGTAAAACTTGGTTTTATCACCTTTAAACCCTTCTTGTTTTAAGCTATCTAAATAACTAATTGCTTTAGAAATATTTTCTACATAATAATTTTGAGCAGTAGACCAATCTACCTTAGTAATGTACTCTTTTTCTTGCTTGTCTTTACAAGAAATAGCTAGTAATAATGTTAAGATTGAAATAAATAAAGTCGTTTTAATTTTCATAAAAAAAGTATAAAAACAAATGAATCTCCATATTACATGGAGACTCATTTTATAAAATTAATTTGGTATTAATTATCTAGGTAAACCTTGTAATAAGACTATTTGACCACCTTGATTATGAGGTAAATTTGTAGATCTAAAATCTTCACTTTGCCAATAATGTGGTTGTAATGCAAGAATAAAAGTATCTGCTTGTCCTATTTTATCAGAAACATCTATTAATGCTCCAAATTCTCCAGAAAAATTACTACTTCCTGTTGGAGACAAGTTACTTTCTATTTTTAACTCTAAAACAACATTTGCATTGTTACCACTTAAATCTGTTTGGTAAATTTGCGCTGCATGATTTCTGCTAAAAGAATTAGGATCTTCTTGTACATACACATAGTTTTCTGTAACACAAATATTATCTGGACTTTGCAATTCTGCTAGGTTACCGTCTTTGTTGTTTGTATCTGTATTTCCACTAATAATTTGAGTTAATTTTCCTTCTAAAGGATTTGTATCATCTAACTCTAATTTATAAACAGTACCCCAGTCATTATAAGTTCCTCTTCCTGGACCTCTACCTGTTACTGCGATGAATACATTTCTTGCACTTGCATCAGAACCTTTTTGGTAATCTACATCTTCTACTCTCATAAACTGAGATGCAAAAACATTTGTACAAGCAGTTTCCATTTCATTCTTTGTCATGCTTGCTCCATTTTCTATTTCTACAAACTCTACATCATATGTAGCACCAAAATCTAAACTACCTTCATTATAAACAGTAGACGCATCAACGCTTTTAACTCCTTTTGCACCATCAGAAACCTGCTTAAATCTTAATACATAAATTTTACCATTTTCTAAATCTGCATCTCCGTTTTCAGAAACATACATTGTTACTTGCCCTTCAGATCCGCTAGAGTCATCATCTCCACCAATAATTACTGTTTTACCAGCATATGTGTTTTTTGGCAATGGCACTGCGTTTTCCCAAGAAAACTCACCTAAAGCATCTAAACCGAAATCTGCAGTTGGTGTTGGTGATTCTACCCAAGGGTCGATAGCTTTTACATCGTAAGAAATACTTTCTGATGCGGATAAGAAGATATCTTTATCGCCACCATGAATATCTTTTTCCCACATTGTAGCAGAACATTGTCTTGCAAAATCTGCAACACCTGCGTTTAATAACCAATCTCCTTCTAAAGGATTCATAAACTCATCAAAACGAATTCTAGAAACAGCATAATCATCTTCTGCGTTTACTACTAAAATATACTCGTCTCCGTCCTTTAAAAATCCTGCTCCATCTTGAGAACCTAATAAACGAAAACCGTTAGATAATACATCTGTAGAACTTATTAAAGAATACGCTTTTAAATCTGTGTAATTTGCGTTAATTTTTACTAAAGGAGATAATGTAGATTTGTTTGAAAATAAATCTGGAGTTGGTGTAAAGTCTTTACCATCTTCACCATCTTTTCCGTCTTGCCCATTTTGTCCGTCTTGACCGTTTACACCGTCAATTCCGTTTAAGCCGTCTTCTGCACAACTTGTTATTAAAGTAAAACTAGCACTCATAAATGCAAGCGCTAAAAATAATTTTGTAATTGGTTTTTTCATGATTATAATTAAAAGTTAGTTATGATGCCAAAACTATAATTATAAAAAAAAGGGATTGTTAACTAAGAAAAACCATATTGTTAAACTAGGGTTAGATAAAAGTTAAGAACTTTATCTAAATATTACGAGCGGTAAAAATTGTAAAAACAACCCTTACCGCTCGATAGTATATTTTAAAGAACACTACTTTTTTGTAGCTCTTAACATCTCTCTTTTACCTGCAGGCCCAGGTAAACGTTCTACAAAAAAACCTACTGCTTGCATAGCTCTTCTAACACTACCTTTTGCAGAATAAGTTACTAAGATTCCGTTTGGCTTTAATGCTTTGTACATTTTTAAGAAAATTTCTTCGGTCCAGAGTTGTGGTTGAACACGCGCCCCAAATGCATCATAATAAATTAAATTAAAAGCATTTTCATCATTTATATCTTCAAAAAATTGTTTTCTTTTTGTTAAAGAAAAATTGTCAGAAATCTGATGCTTTTCTTCCCAAGAAACATCATGCATTTTTTTAAAAACTTCTTCTTGTTCTTTTGCTTCTAAAACAGCAACAAAATTCATTTTATCAATTTCATCTGCAGTAACAGGGTAAGCTTCTACACCAACATAATCAATTTCTTTTTTACCTTCTAAATAAGTTATAAAACAGTTAAGACCTGTACCAAAACCAATTTCTAGTATAGATACTTTGTCTGTAACAACTTCTTTTAAACCACATTTTATAAAAACATGGTAGGTTTCATTGATAGAACCATTTTTAGAATGATATTGCTCATCCCAATCTGGTAAATGTATGGTAGAAGAACCATCCGAAGTAATTAGTATTTCTCTTTTCAAAATGGAACTTTATTATAAAGTAATTTCAGATTTTAATAACACTCCGTTTGCTTCAAAAGCATATTCTTTTTTCGGAGCTGTTATTTTTGCTATTTCTTCTGCACTTTTACCTGCATCTTCTGCGTAGTGCTTTAACTCATCTACTGGCGTAATTTTTACAAAAGCTTTACCTGCAACAATTACTTCTTTACCTTGAGAATCTAAAGGCATAAAAAAGCCATAATCTTTAAAACGCACCATTGTTTCTGTTTCGTTTTCTAAAGGTAACTTCATCCAACATCCTTTTTTAACACAAACTTCTTTAATATTAGAAGCAAATTTTACATCTATAGTATCGCCAACATTCATTGTTTCAAACTTTGCCAACATTTCTTTAGAAGTTAAAGCATTGTCTTTAGAAATTTCATCTCCGTAAGATTGAAAAGCAAATGTTTGTGGTGCTGGTGTTGTTGCTTCTTGGTTACTTCCTTTTTTAACCTCTTTACATCCAGTTAATACTAAAAGTGCTAGAGCACATAATTTTACAACTAATTTCATATGATTTATTTTAATAACTTGTTTACAAATGTAATCAATTTAACAGTAAAACGACCTTTTTTATGTTACTACAGATGAATAAATTATGTACATTTGTAGAGAAATTTAATCAAACAAATTATGAATTCTAACATAGAAATCAAACATATAGAAAAGTCGAAGATAGACACAGTAGATTTTAATAACTTACCTTTTGGTAGTGTTTATTCTGATCATATGCTAACTTGTACTTTTAAAGACGGAAAATGGCAAGATGCTGTTGTAGAACCTTTTGCACCAATCTCTTTAGATCCTTCTGCTAAGATTTTTCATTACGGACAATCTATTTTTGAAGGTATGAAAGCCTACAAAGATGCCGACGGAAATACATTATTATTTAGACCTTTAGATAATTGTAAACGTTTAAATAAATCTGCAGAACGTTTGGTAATTCCGCAAATACCAGAAGAAACTTTTATGAACGGTTTAAAAGCTTTACTAAAGGTAGATGACGCTTGGATACCTACAAAAGAAGGTAGTTCTTTATATATTAGACCATTTATGTTTGCTTCGGGTAACGGTTTTCATGCATCTCCAGCAGACGAATATAAATTTATGATTTGTACTGCGCCTTCTGGTGCTTACTTTGCTGGTAAAGTAAAAGTTTTAATTGAAGAAAAATACGCGCGTGCTGCAAATGGTGGTGTTGGGTTTGCAAAAGCTGGTGGTAATTATGCTGCTCAATTTTACCCAACTCAATTAGCCATAGAAAAAGGATACAACCAAGTAATCTGGACAGATGACAATACACACGAGTATATTGAAGAGGCTGGTGCAATGAATATTTTCATTAGAATTAACGACACGTTAATTACTAGCCCAACAAATGATAGAATCTTAGACGGAATTACACGTAAAAGTATTATTCAAATAGCTAAAGATTTAGGTATTAATGTAGAAGTAAGAAAAATTTCTGTTACAGAAGTAATTGCTGCTGCAAAATCTGGCGAATTAAAAGAAATGTTTGGTGCAGGTACTGCTGCCGTAATTTCTCCTATTGCAGGTTTTGGTTTTCAAGAAAACGACTATGATTTACCAGAATTAGAAAAGCCGTATGCTGCTCTTTTAAAGAAAACAATTACAGATATACAAACAAATAAAGCAGAAGATCCTTATGGTTGGAGAGTTCAACTATAAATAAATTTTAAATTTGCATAAAACATAAAAGCACTAAGTAAAAACTTAGTGCTTTTTTTTACAATATTTTTAAAGTATATATCTATAGGATCTAATACATAATCAAGAAAGTTTAATTTGATTAATTTTGTACTTTTATAAAAAAAACATGAAAACTAAATTTATTACTTTTTTAGCTGCTTTTTTATTACTTATTTCTTGTGGTAGCGGTAAAACTTTCCAAAGTTTTTTTAATAATCACAAAAAAGATATTGGCGTAACTGCATTTCAGGTTCCTAATTTTATGCGTGCATTGTTAACTAATATTTCTCCTGAAATTAACAACTTATTTGGCAACGTAAAAGACTTTAAATTTATCACTTTTAACAATATCTCGAAGCAAAAGCAAAACTTGTTAATTAATGAAATGAACTTAGTAACAGACAACAACTTTACCGATATGCTTCGAAGCAATCAGCCAGAAAAAACAAAAATAGTTTCTGTAAAAGAAGATGGCGATGTTGTTACTCAAGCAATCATTTTTAATTCTACATTAGCAAAAACATCTGTATTTTACTTAAAAGGTCGTTTTGATCCTAATCAAATTAAAAAATTATCAGATGAAAATCAATTTGAAAACCTTTCAAATAAATTAATTCAGAATTATAAAATATCACCAAGCACAAAAAGCACTCCTGGTTTTAATCCAAATTAAAAAATGAAAAAAATAATAGTTGTTTTTACTTTATTACTAATGATATCTTGTAACTCTCAAGGTAAAAGACCATTGGTTGGCGTTACAGAATATCAACAAAAATTAAATGCAAATTATAAAGACGCTTCTATATCTCCTTTAAAAAAAAGAGACTTAAAAAAATTTAAAGGTTTAGATTTTTTTCCCGTAGATTCTACTTTTATTGTAACTGCAAAATTAATTAGAACAGCAAATGCGCCAACTTTTGAAATGGCAACAACTACAGACAGAAAACCATTGTATAAAGAATTTGGCAAATTAAATTTCAAATTAAAAGGCAAAGATATTCAACTAACTATTTACCAAAGTCAAGACGATTTAAGAGACGAAAAATATAAAGATTATTTATTTCTTCCATTTACAGACAATACCTCTGCAGACCAATCTTATGGTGGCGGACGTTATATGGATGTAATGCTTACAGACATAAAAAAAGATGATACAATAGAGTTAAATTTTAACAACACATACAACCCTTATTGTGCCTATAACGACAAGTATTCTTGCCCGTTAACGCCAAGAAAAAATCACATCGACTTAGAAGTCACAGCAGGAATTAAAGACTTTAAAAAATAATTTTAGAAGCTATTTCCTGCTTTCACTACTCGCTTTTTTCGTTCCTCAAAAGAGCTCAAACAAACCGTTCAATCAGGGCTAAACCTATTTGCTAGCAATTAGAAATTTAAATAACATATTACTTATTAATAGAAATATCTGCTTCTAAATCTGCTGCAATAGCTTTCTCTAAATCAATTAAATCTTGTTTTCTAACCTTTAGTTTGGTTTCTGCATGTGCTTTTGCATTTAATTTAGAAGACATTTCTGCAACTTTAATAGCAGTTGGTAATAAATGATCTTCTTCTACAATAACATCCAAAAACCCAGCATCTACAGCTTGTTTAGTATTATAAATTTCGGCATTATTTACACTTCTATTTAAGTATACTTTAGACAAACGCGCTTTTGCAATTGCAATACCTGCATTGTGCATTGTCATACCAATTAAAACTTCATTTAAACCAATTTTAAAATCTCCTTTTACACCAATTCTGTAATCGGCAGATAATAATAAAAAAGCACCTTTAGCAATTGCATGGCCAGAACAAGCTATAATTATAGGTTTAGCATAAGATAACATTCTTAAAGACAATTTAGAACCACTAGTAACTAATTCTTTAGCAGATTCAGGTGATTTTGTCATAACTTTTAAATCAAAACCTCCAGAAAAGATTCCTTTTTGTCCTGTTAAAACCACCACTTTATTTTCTTGTGCTGCTTTATCTAAACTTAAATTTAAACCTTCAATAACAGCAGGAGAAATAGCATTGGCTTTACCATTATTAATTGTTATTAATGCATAATTTTCTTTAGATTTATAGGTAACAAATTCGTTCATTCTATTATTTTTAATTAGTTAAAACAAGGTACAATAAAATCTTAAAAAGAAAAGAATTTCTATTAGTATTTGATTGGTAAAAGTTTAAATCTTCTTAATATAAATTTGTTTATTTTTGCCCTTTCACATTTAAAAACTTAAGAAATAGTTAATTATTAAATGAACTCTAATAATACTTAAACTTAAGATTTTGCAAAATTTCATGACAAAAATTAAACAATTCTTTTTCTCTTTTCAACAAAGTTTCTCTTTGCTTTTTCTATTTAAATGGATTTTTATCTGTTTACTTGTTGGCGCATTAACAGGAAGTGCATCTGCCATTTTTCTATGGACGTTAGAATGGGCAACAACTTATAGAGAAACAAATATCTGGATTGTTTGGTTACTACCAATTGCCGGTTTAATTATTGGTTTGTCATATCATTATTTTGGTAAAAGTGTTGTAAAAGGAAACAATATGTTATTAGAAGAATATCATTCCCCTAAAAAAGTAATTCCTTTAAAAATGGCACCTTTGGTTTTTTTAGGAACAATTTTAACGCATTTATTTGGTGGTTCTGCGGGTCGAGAAGGTACAGCAGTTCAAATTGGTGGTGCAATTGCAGATCAATTTACCAAACTATTTAAACTTTCTAATTTAGACAGAAAAATATTATTAATAGCAGGTATAAGTGCAGGTTTTTCTTCTGTGTTTGGCACACCTTTAGCTGGTGCAATATTTGCTTTAGAAGTAATGGTTATTGGTAGAGTAAAATTTGATGCAATTCTTCCTAGTTTTTTAGCAGCGGTTTTTGCCAACTATTTTTGCGATTTTTGGCAAATTTCTCATCATACACATTACACAATTTCTACCGTAGCAGAGTTAACGCCAGTTACTGTATTGTGGGCATTATTAGCAGGAATTATTTTTGGATTAACTAGTATGTTGTTTTCAAAATCTACACATTTCTGGGGAAAAACATTTAAAAAATTAATTAAATATCCGCCACTAAGACCAGTAATTGGTGGTGTAATTTTAGCAATTACTTGGTATTTTATTGGCACTACAAAATATATGGGACTTGGTGTACCTACTATTGTTGATGCATTTGACATCAACCTAAATTCTTACGATTTTATCCTAAAGCTTTTATTCACTTCATTTACACTTGGTGCTGGATTTAAAGGCGGAGAAGTTACTCCGTTATTTTTTATCGGTGCAACTTTAGGTAATGTTTTAATATGGTTTATACCGTTACCAATGCCTTTATTAGCTGGTATGGGTTTTGTTGCTGTATTTGCTGGCGCAACCAACACCCCTATTGCATGTACAATTATGGGAATTGAATTATTCGGAATTGAATCTGGCGTTTTTATCGCTTTAGCATGTACTAGTGCATACTTATTTTCTGGACATTCTGGTATTTATTCTGCTCAAATTATAGGTAGTTCTAAACATCTGTTTCATAAAAAAGAAGAAGGATTAACACTTACTGATGCAGACAATCTGCGCAAGAAGAATTAATCCTTTTTTTATATATTTTTGATTATTTACAATTCTAAATCATAAACATCTACCCAATTTTTTTTCTGAGTTACAGTTCCTTTGTTTAATATTATAACTCCTGGATTTGCTCTAATCATTGTTTTTAAAGTTGTTTCATCACAAAATAAAAATTCAAAAGGCAAATTATATTTTTCTTTAGCAAGATTTAAATCATCAGAAAAAGAAGCAGATACTCCATAAACCGTGTACCCTTTTTGTATTGCTTTGTTAGCAATATCTTTAATTGCCGGAAAACCTTTAACATCAGACTTGTCTAAATTATAGACAATTACCAGCATTACTTTTTCTTTTTCTAATAAAACTGGCGCTAAATCTTGCCGTGTATCTTCTAACATAAAATCGTGAACTGGTGGTATAGAACCATCCGCAGGATATTGCATTCCTTCTTGTAAATTCTTACCAACTGCATAAGCTCTAAAATCTATTATTGGCAAATGTGTTAAAACATGTTGTACAATAAATAAGAAAATACCTAAAGATAAAAAGGTAATTATTTTCGGAATTTTACCTTTAAAAATTGGGTTTATCAATTCAACTTTAATTAATAAAACTACAATTAGTGCAATTAGAATTACGTTTTTATAGAAAGTTTCCCAAGGCGTTAATTTTATTGCATCACCAAAACAACCACAATCTGTAACCTTATTGTAATAAGCAGAATACCAAGTTAAAAACAAGAAAATTACAGTTATAATTAACAAACTCCAAACTGTAGTTTTGGGTTTGTAACCAATTAAAATCATCACTCCTAAAAGTATTTCTGCTACAATTAAAATTATTGCAAAAGGCAATGCATACGGAATTAAAAACTCCATATTTAGAACACTTTCAGAGAAATATTCTTGAAATTTATATTGAGAACCAATAGGATCTACCAATTTTACAAAGCCAGAAAAAATAAACAAGGCTCCTACTATAATTCTAAATAATTGTATTATTATTTTCATTTTGTTGGTTTTAATCACATTTTTAATAAGAACCTCTAATTCCCTAAGTGAATCATGGCAAAAACTGCATAATTAATCATGTCTTGGTAATTAGCGTCTATACCTTCCGATACAATCGTTTTACCTTTATTATCCTCAATTTGTTTTACACGTAATAATTTTTGTAAAATTAAATCAGTTAAACTAGAAACGCGCATATCTCTCCAAGCCTCACCATAATCATGATTTTTATTCATCATTAATTCTTTGGTAATTTTCGCATGTGCATCATATAAAACAGTTGCTTCATCAGTATTTAAATCCGGATTTTCTACAACACCTTTTTCTAACTGAATTAAAGCCATAATAGAGTAATTTATAATTCCAATAAATTCAGATTTCTCACCTTCGTCTACTTTTCTTACTTCATTTTCTTGTAATTGACGAATTCTAGTTGCTTTTATAAATATTTGATCTGTTAAAGATGGTAATCGTAAAATTCTCCATGCAGAACCATAATCGCTCATTTTTTTTATAAATAAACTTCTACACTCTTTAATTACAGCATCATATTGTTTAGATGTATCTTGCATTCTATTTTATTAAAAGTATTTGTTCAAAAATACTAAATACTATAAGCTTTTCTTTTATTTTTACAGAAGTTTTTTAAAACTGCATTCATAATTTAAAAATAAGTAAAATGACCATAAATTGTAAAGGAACCTTAATCGATCTTTCATCGCCTAAAGTTATGGGAATTTTAAACATTACACCCGATTCTTTTTTTGACGGCGGTAAATACAAAAACGAGTCTGATATACTTTCTCAAACAGAAAAAATGTTAAAAGATGGCGCAACCTTTATCGATGTTGGCGCTTACTCTTCTAGACCAGGTGCAAAGCATATTTCAGAAAAAGAAGAGTTACAAAGAATTGTTCCTGTAATTAATTTATTGCTTAAAAATTTTCCTGAAATTATCATTTCTGTAGATACTTTTAGAAGTAAAGTTGCCAAAGAAACCATAAATGCCGGTGCAGCTATTGTAAACGATATTTCTGGCGGAAATATGGACACCAACATGTTCGAAACCGTTGCCAATCTTCAAGTACCTTATATTTTAATGCACATGTTAGGTACACCACAAAACATGCAGAAAAACCCTGTTTATAACAATGTTATTCAAGAAATTATTAGTTTTTTTGCTGCCCAAATACACAAATTACATCAGCTAAAACTTAATGATGTAATTATTGATGTTGGTTTTGGGTTTGGTAAAACTATCGATCATAATTTTGAAATTCTTAAAGATTTAAGTCTCTTTAAATCTTTAGACGCGCCCATTTTAGCCGGAATTTCAAGAAAATCTATGTTATACAAAACACTAGACATTACTGCACAAGAAGCTTTAAACGCAACAACTTCTGCAAATACAATTGCGCTTTTAAATGGTGCAAATATTTTAAGAGTACACGATGTAAAAGAAGCAATCGAAGCAGTTAAAATTGTAAATAAAATTTCTTTTTAGAAGCTATTTCCTGCTTTCACTACTCGCTTTTTTCGTTCCTCAAAAGAGCTCAAACAAACCGTTCAATCAGGGCTAAGCTTGTTAATTTACTTTATTTTATATTAAATTAATATAATTATTATCTATTATAGATTTTGATATTGTTCTCCAAATTATTTATTAGTACATTAGCCTAAAATCACTAATTTTTATGCTCGATTTTATAGAATTTTCTTTGTTAGATGTTTTAGATATTTTGCTAGTAGCAATATTACTTTATTACATCTATAAACTTTTAAAAGGAACTGTCGCCATAAATATTGTAATTGGTATTGCCTTAATTTTCTTAATCTGGAAAATTACACAAGCCTTAAAAATGGAAATGCTTAGCGGAATTTTAGGCTATTTACTTTCTGGTGGTGTAATTGCCTTAATTATTGTTTTTCAGCAAGAAATAAGAAAATTCTTATTAATGATTGGTACAACTAATTTTACCAACAAAAGAAACTTTTTAAAACAATTAAAATTTTTACAAACAGAAATTGGTTCGGATATTGATACCGAAACAATTATAGAAGCATGCCAAAAAATGTCTAAATCTAAAACGGGTGCTTTAATTGTTATTGAAAGAACAAATAGTTTAGATTTTTTAATTAATACTGGCGATACAATGAATGCGCTTTTAAACGACGCTTTATTACAGAGTATTTTTTATAAGAATAGTCCTTTACATGATGGTGCCTTAATTATTAGAGATAATTATATTGTAGCTACAAGAGTTGTTTTACCAATTTCTGATAGCACTAAGATTCCTGCAAGGTTTGGCTTAAGACATAGAGCAGCAATTGGTGTATCTGAGAAAACAGATGCTGTTTGTCTTTTAGTTTCAGAAGAAACAGGAGAAATCTCTTATATAAAAGACGGTGGTTTTGAATTATACGCTAATTATACAGACTTAAACGAAAAGGTTAGAAAAGACCTAATGTAATACTTCATCCAAATAAAAAAGGCTCTCTAAATAAGAGAGCCTTTTATTTTATAACTGTAACTATAATTATTTAGCTGGTGCCATTTTAGACTGAATTTGAGCCATTACCTTAGCATACATTTCCTGCTCTTCTTTTGGTAATTTCGAAGCCATTTCTCTTCCTTCATCTAATAATTTTTTACCTTTTGCAGCAATTGCAGTAATCTTTGCAACATTACCATTTGCTGCTATATAATCTCTTGCATAAACAGTATATGCCTTTAAGTTTTCTACAATTTTATCATTAGAAAATGAAGGAATTGTAATACCAACTAAACCAGATTCCGTAGGTTTTTCTACAACAATGTCTGTTTCTACTTCTTTTTTAACAACTTCAGTTGTGTTTTCTATTACTTCAGTTTCTTTAATTTCTTTAACATCTTTAGTGTTAGATTTACAAGAAGTAAACATTAAAGCACCAATAAATACAATTGATAATACTTTTTTCATTTTTATATTGTTTAAGATTGAATACCAAATTTAACAATTAAAAAAGAAAAATATCAATTTATCTTAAGTATTTAAGAAGCAACATCTAAACTAAATTGCTTATCGTATAAATTTTTATAGTAACCCTCTTCTTTTTCTAACAATTCGTTATGGGTTCCTTCTTCTACAATTAAACCTTTATCCATAACAATTATTTTATCAGCTTGTTTAATTGTTGCTAATCTATGAGCAATTACTATAGAAGTTCTATCTTTTGTAATTGTTTCTGTTGCAAACTGAATCATTTGTTCTGCATGTGCATCTACAGAAGATGTAGCTTCATCTAAAATTAAAATACTAGGTTTGCTTACGTAAGCTCTTAAAAAAGCTATTAATTGTCTTTGACCAGAAGAAAGCATTGCTCCTCTTTCTTTTACATTGTAATTATAACCACCAGGTAATGTCATAATAAAATCATGAATACCAATTTGTTTTGCTGCTTTTTCTACTTCTTCTTTAGAAATAGTGTCATCTTTTAAGGTAATATTATTTAAAATAGAATCTGAAAATAAAAAAACATCTTGTAAAACTACTGCGACCTGATCTCTTAAACTTTGCAATTTATATTCATCAATAGAAATATCATCAATTTTAATTACACCGCTATCAATCTCATAAAAACGATTTAACAAATTAATAATGGTCGATTTTCCTGCACCAGTTGCACCAACAATTGCAATTGTTTGTCCGTTTTTAACTTTTAAATCGATACCTTTTAAGACTTCCTCACCAGTAACATAACTAAATTTCACATTTTCAAAATTAATAGTACCTTTTAAGTTTTTCGCTTCAATTGTTCCGTTTTTAGAAATTGTACTTTCTGTATCTATAATTTTAAAAACCCTCTCACCAGATACAATTCCCATTTGCAATTGATTAAATTTATCTGCAATTTGTCTTAATGGTCTAAATAACATTTGTGCCATCTGTACAAAAGCCATCACTGTACCAGGACCAGGAACTACACCATCTATTACTTGCTTACTTCCAAACCAAACAATTAAACCAATACCTATTGATGATAAAATTTCTGCTATCGGAAAAAAGATAGAAAAATACCAAATTGTCTTTATATAAGCATCTTTGTGTTTGTTGTTTATCTCTTTAAAGTTGTTGTATTCTATATTTTCTCTATTAAATAACTGTACAATTTTCATACCTGTTACTCTCTCTTGCACAAATCCGTTTAAATTTGAAACCTGATTTCTAACTTCTTGAAAAGTTGCCTTAATAGCTTTCTGAAAAACTTTTGTAGCATACACCAAAATCGGTAAAACCGCAATTGCTATAAATGCTAGTTTCCAGTTTATTATAAACATTACAACAATTACAGCAAACATTTGTAAAACATCACTTACAATAGTAAAAACTCCGCTACTAAAAAATGCCGCAATGGTTTCTATATCAGACACCACTCTTGTTACAAGCTTACCAACAGAATTCTTATCAAAATAAGACATTCTAAATTGTAAAATATGTCTAAAAATCTTTGCTCGAATATCTCTAATTATATGCTGACCAACCCAATTTGCGTAATAGATAAACGTAAATCGTAAAACAACTTCTATCATTAAAACACCCAACATTAATAAAATACTGTTTATTAAACCTTCGGTATCTTTATTTGTAATATAAACATCTACAGTTTTCTTTAAAATAATAGGCGTTAGTAAGGCAACACCTGCTAAAAGAATTGTAGAGGTAGACGCTATAATAAAATTACGTTTGTATCTTTTTGCAAAGCTCATTAGCCTTAAAAAGATATCCATATCAAAAGCATTTCCTGTTTTATTTGCCAAAATTTAATATTTTATTTTAGTTAAAAATAATCCTTTTGCAGGCACAGATAACCCTGCGTTTCCTCTATTTTTACTCTCTATAATTTCTCTAAAATTATCTACTGTAATTTTTTCTAAACCTACATCTACTAATGTACCAACTATTGCTCTAACCATATTTCTAAGAAACCTATTGGCAGAAATATGAAACACTAATAAATCCCCTTCTTGTTTCCAAACGGCTTCTGTAACATTACAATTAAAAGTATACACATCTGTTTTTACCTTAGAAAAAGTCTGAAAATCTTCATATTCTAATAACAAACTCGCGGCCTTATTCATTTTAGAAACATTTAACTGTTGCGAATGTATTTGCCACGAAAAATCTAATAAAAAAGGATTTCTACCCAACCAAATCTTATACTCGTAACTTCTACTTTCTGCATTAAATCTTGCATGATGCTCTTCTTCTACTAAAAACACACGATAAATTGTAATATCGTTTGGTAAAATAGAATTTAACTTATGTACAATATCGCCTTTAATTTCTTTTTCTAAATCGAAATGTGCAAACATTTGTGAAGCATGTACACCAGTATCTGTTCTTCCTGCACCTACAACTTCTATTTGCAATTGTAAAACAGTGCTAATGGCATGATTTATTTTTTCTTGTACAGACACAACATCTGGCTGTATTTGCCAACCATGATAATTCTTTCCGTTGTAAGCAAGTTCTATAAAATATCTCAAGAAAATAGTTTTTTGTAGACTGTAAAATTACGGAATTTATTTTGTTATTAGTATTTTTGATAACCGAAGAGAAGTTAAACTTTTCTTACTAATTTATATGAAGAAAATTCTACTTTTATCGGATACACATAGCTTTATAGATGCTCAAATTTTAAAGTTTGTAAAACAGGTAGATGAAGTTTGGCATGTTGGTGATATTGGCGACTTAAATGTTACCGATACTATAAAAAAACTAAAACCTTTAAGGGCTGTTTATGGCAATATTGATGATAAAGATGCAAGAGCAGAATTTCCTTTAGATAATAAATTTGAATTAGAAAATGTAACAGTTTGGATGACACATATTGGTGGTTATCCTAATAAATATTACAAAAGAATAAAAGACGAAATTCAACTAAATCCTCCAAAAATTTTTATTTCTGGACATTCTCATATTTTAAAAGTACAGTTTGATAAAAAATTAAATTTGCTTCATTTAAATCCTGGTGCTGCTGGCAAACATGGTTTTCATAAAATTAGAACAATGCTAAGATTTAGCCTAGACAGTGGAGAAATTAAAAACCTAGAAATAATAGAATTAGGTTCTAGAGGATAATTTAACTTTTTTCTATAACCGGTAATTCAACAGAAATTGTAGTTCCTTCGCCTATTGTAGATTCGATTAAAAATTTTCCGTTCATCATTCGAATTCTAGCTTCTATTTGATTTAAACCTAAACCATCTTTATTTGTTACCTTATTTTTATCGAAGCCAACTCCATCGTCTGTAATTTGAAAACATAGATTTTTGTCTTTCTCGTAAAGGGTAATTAAAGTATAACTCGCTTTACTGTGCTTTAAAATATTATTTACAAATTCTTGAATAATATTATAAATTTTAATTTCAAAATCTTGATGATATCTTCGTAAACCCGAAATATCTGTATCAATTTGCAAAACAGAATTAGAGTATTTTGTAGCGATATCTTTAATAGCAAAGTTTAATCCAAACTTTAATAAAACCGATGAAACCAATGTATGCGATAAATCTCTAATTTTTTGAGATGCTTCTGCAATAATATTTTGTGTTTTGTCTATTTCTAAAGGAATATCTCCTTTAAACAATGGTTTGGTCGCCATTAAATGCAAGTTAGCAGATGAAAGTAAAGCACTTACACTATCATGTAAAGTTTCTGCTATTTCTTTACGTTCTGTTTCTTTACCATCTATGGTTGCGTTTAATATTCTTGCTTGAGATTCAGATTTTAATTTTTCTATATTTTGATTCTGAATTAATTGTGTTTGAGATAATTTAAGCCTTAAGTTTTTCTGCTTTAATTTATATAGATTTAAAAAATACACTAAAGAAATCATTACAATAAAACTCCCAATTCCAAAAATCCAAAATGTTCTTTGATCTTTTAACCTTTTGTTTTCTTCTTCTTTTAAAAATAATTTTTTGGCAGTATCAAAATTATATTTAGCATCTAATTCTTCTATCATAACTATAACTTCTTTATCTCTCAAACTGTCTTTAATTTCATAAGAACGCTCCTGAAAATCATATGCTTTATAATCCTTTAATTTGTATAATACATAAGCCATATTATAATATAAGTCTTCTTTATACCTAATTGCATTATTCGACTGAATATTTTCTAATAATTCTATACCCTTATTATATTTCTCCTTAGCCCTTAAATAATCCCCTTCATAGAGTAAAATACTACCATAATTATTTAGAGATGCAGCTTGTGCAGTTTTGTTATTCAAAATCCTATGAATTTCAAATGCTTGATCTAAATATTTTTTTGCAATATCAAATCTACCTTCATTTACATAAATTGCAGATAAGTTACTATAACTTTTTGCTTTTGTGATAGAAAAATTATTACTTTTTAAATCTAAATTTATATTTTTTTCATAATATGTTTTTGCACTATCTATCTGCTCTAACTTTTGAAATGTACCTGCAATTTTAAAAAGCAAATCAGATTTCTCATTCTTTAAAAAATTTATCTCTTCATTAAATTCAGTACTGCCATCGTATAGTTCATATGTTCTTTTGTAATACTCTAGAGCTTTTATGTTTTTGTTCGTTTTAGTAAAGATATCACCAATCAATTGATTAGTTAAAATTGCATATTTTAAATCCTTTTTTATTTCTATTAAATCTAGTAAAGAATAAGAATTATTTAAGGAGTTGACAAAGTCACCTTTATCATAAAGTCGTTTAATTTCATCATATTTATTAATTATTGTAGAATCTTTCTGATTTAAAACAACTGAAGAAGCTAAATCAAATTTAGCTTCTTCAGTTGTTTTATTATTACATAATACTTCTACACTAATAAATAGTATAATAATAGCTACAATTAATCTATTCATTAAAATTTTGAATTATCATACGTGGCTTCTTTTCTGAAGTTGCTCTAGCTAAATTATTACTTTTTAAATTAGTTAGATTTAAAAAATGATTTACAAAATCAATCCTTAAAACTTCACCCTCTAATTTAGTGAAATTTCTTGAGAAATCTCTTTCAGAAGACTTACCTTTTTCTAAGTGAATTTCATAGATATTTGCCTCTTGATTGTATACAAAATCTACAGTAGTTTGATTTTTTACCGTAAAATCTAAATCATAAGTTCCGTCTTCATTACTTGTAATGCTATATTCTGATAAAAATGTATCATCTAGATTTTTTTTAGCCATTTCAATATTATCATCAATAATACTAATATTAGACGTTTTATTAGATCTAGTATCTATAAAACCAATACTTAATTCTTGATCGTCTATTAATAATTCTTTAGATTGTTTTTTACTTGACTGGTTATCAGATTCATAAAAATGAAACTCATTTTTATTTGTTTCTTCGTTTTTAAATGCTTGTGTTTTTACATTATCATCAACATCTAAATCAATAGAATAAGCACCAGTAGCGTCTCTTTTTATCTTATAAGATTTAAGTGCATTTTCACTTTCTTCTACAGGTAAAATGCTCTCGTTCGAAGAACATGCTGATAATGTTAATACCGCTACAACAACTAATGATGCTAATTTTGTAATTTTCATAATAATGGAATTCTTGAGGTTTGTTTTAAGTTAAGTTGGGTAATTTGGGGATAGGTAATATTGTAAGGACAACAATGTACACAAATAAATTAGTGCTTATGTTTTTGGGGGAATGCAACTTAAGTTTAAGTTTTAGGGGCGGTTTTAAACTTAATAAAGTATAGGCTATACTAACTTATATTTAACAGCATACATTGCTAATCCTACTGAATTTTTTACATTTAATTTTTTTAATAATTTTTTTCTATATGACTCTACTGTGTGATGACTAATATGCATTTTATCTGCAATTTCACTGGTACTTAGTTCTTTTGTAACTAATTTTAACACACTTATTTCTCTTTCTGTTAAAGACTCAAATAAAAAGTCTTCTGGCATATCTCCTTTTCTAGTTTTTTGCCCAGAAAAAGACTTTAAAAGCTCTTCTTGTATATCATTACTAAAATATTGCTCGTCATTTGCTACTGCTTTAATTGCTTTTACAATATGCTCTCCTGCATTATTTTTAGAGATATAACCTCTTGCGCCTAGATTTAATACTTCTTGTACAATTTTAACATCATCGTAACTAGAAAGTACAATTACCTTTTGGTCTAATTTGTTTTCTTTAAAATATTTTAAAACATCAAAACCATCTAAAACAGGCATCGTAATATCTAATATTAAAACATCGGCATTATTCTCTTTTTTACTAAACCAATCTATTACTTCTTGACCAGTTAAAGAATAATCTCGAATTTCGATATCTTTATCTGTATTTATAACAGCGATGATTCCTTCTATTAAAATCTTATGATCATCTGCTACGTGAACGTATATTTTATCTTTCATTATTTATGCTACAAATTTAAATTAGAAATAGTTTGTAGACAATCCCTGAAAACAGTGAATTTTAACTATCCCTGAATTCAGGGATACATGTCCCTGAATTCAGGGATACAAACAAGTTAAACAACTATAAAAGAGATGTTTAAAAAACTATAAAATTGGTTAGAAAGTTAACTTTTTAAAATTAAAAAAATGAATGATTTATTTAAAAAAACGTATTTTAGATTAGGTTATAAAAAAACCGAGAATAAATCTCGGTTTTTTTTCGCACTAAATATACTAAGATGTTAGTTTTATCGCAATCTATCTACAGATTTTACAAGATCTTCATCCTTCTTTATAGCTTTATTTGCCAAAACAACAAGCAAAATAGCTAAAACTGGTATAAACATCCCAATACCTTTCTCTGAAACAGAAGCTTCTCCAGGTAAAGTTAGAGATACATAAATCAATAATCCTAATAAAATAAGGTTTATCAAAATTGTTACACGGCCAATTACAAATTGTAATTTTCTATTTTTAAATATAAAAATAGCTACAAAAGACAATATAGCCGATACTAGAAATAAAACAGGGATAACCTTTAAAAGAAAAGATTCACTATTTAATAAATCCATAGCGAAGATATCTTTTTTTATAGATTTCCACAAATTAAAAACAAAAATTAATACTCCAGAAATTATTGAAGCTAAAAATAAATATACACTTTGTATTCTTTGTATCATTTGTTATTTCTATTGCAACAAAAGTATACATTCTTTTTTAATAAAGAAAACCTAAAACTAAAAAAAAAAGCATATATTTGTTACATAGTAACCGCACAACAAGGCTAAAAAGTAGAACTATACTTTTAGCTCCATTCAAAAAAAACACACATCTTACAATACAAATTTAAGATCCAAAAAAATTTAACTTAACAATTTTAGAATGTTCGAAATCTCAGAACTAAAAGCAAAAACTCTTGCTGAATTACAAAATGTTGCCAAATCTATTGGTTTAACAAAAACTAGTCAGTTAAAAAAATTAGACCTAGTTTATCAAATTTTAGATACACAAGCAGCCAATCCTTCTAAAGCAAAGGCTGCCGTTTCACCTAAAAAGGAAAATGTAGAAAAAACAGAAAAACCTAAAAGAAAACGTGTAACTAAAAAAGCTGTTGCTTCTGAAAAAGTTAATACCGAAGAAAGCACTGCTAAAACGGATGAAAAAAATACGGAAGCAGTAACAAAAGAAAGAGCTAAACCAAATCCTAGACCTCAGAAAAAGCCAGTAGCTAAAAAAGAAGTTAAGGTAGAAGATACTGCTAAAGAAAATGTTGCTCCTAAGAAAAATGTTGTAAGCAAAAAGGAAGATAAAACAGAAACCAAAACTGTGAATCAACCAAATAAACCGCAGCATAATAGAAACAACAATCAACCAAACAATAAGCAAAAAAATAACAATAGAGATAAAAACTCTAATAGAAATAACGGTAATAAGTCGAACAATAGATACAGAGATCCTGATTTTGAATTCGACGGAATAATAGAAAGTGAAGGAGTTTTAGAAATGATGCCTGATGGTTATGGTTTCTTAAGATCTTCTGACTATAATTACCTATCGTCTCCTGATGATATTTATGTTTCTCAATCTCAAATTAAATTATTTGGTTTAAAAACTGGTGACACAGTAAGAGGAAATGTTAGACCACCAAAAGAGGGTGAAAAATATTTTCCTTTAATTAGAGTTTCTAAAATAAATGGATTAAATCCTAATATTGTTAGAGACCGTGTTTCTTTTGAACATTTAACGCCTTTATTTCCTCAAGAAAAATTCAATTTAGCAGAAAAAGGAAGCTCTTTATCTACAAGAATTATCGATTTATTTTCTCCGATAGGAAAAGGACAACGAGGTATGATTGTAGCACAACCAAAAACAGGTAAAACGATGCTTTTAAAGGATGTTGCCAATGCAATTGCAGCTAATCATCCAGAAGTATATCAAATTGTTTTACTGATTGATGAGCGTCCGGAAGAAGTTACGGACATGAAACGTAATGTTCGTGGCGAAGTTGTTGCTTCAACTTTTGATGAACCAGCAGACAAACACGTTAAAGTTGCCAATATTGTTTTAGAAAAAGCTAAACGATTGGTAGAATGTGGACACGATGTTGTAATTCTTTTAGATTCCATTACCCGTTTGGCTAGAGCTTACAATACGGTTGCTCCTGCCTCTGGAAAAATACTTTCTGGTGGTATTGATGCAAATGCATTGCACAAGCCAAAAAGATTCTTTGGTGCTGCTAGAAACATAGAAAATGGTGGTTCTTTAACTATTATTGCTACTGCTCTTACAGAAACAGGTTCTAAAATGGATGAAGTAATCTTCGAAGAGTTTAAAGGAACTGGTAACATGGAACTTCAATTAGATAGAAATATTTCTAATAGAAGAATTTATCCTGCAATCGACTTAATTAAATCTTCTACAAGAAGAGACGATTTATTATTAGATGCGCAAACGGTTCAAAGAATGTGGGTGTTAAGAAAATACTTAGCAGACATGAATCCTATTGAAGCAATGGAATTTATAAATGACAGAATTAAGTTCTCTAAAAATAATGAAGAATTCTTAATATCTATGAACGGATAAGAATTAAAACTTATAAATAAATTAAAACACCCTTCTTAACTTTTAGAAGGGTGTTTTTTTGTACTTAAAATTATTATTTAGTAAGCATAAAAAAACCGTTCAAAGCTAATTGAACGGTTTTTAATATTATCTAAGTATACTTCCTCTTAATTAGAAACATACATGTTAGCTCTATTATCTTCTATATCGCTAGCTTTTTTAATTGCTTCGTAAATCTTAAAAGTTAATCTCTTTCTAGATTCAGCAATCTTTTTTCTATTAGCTTCATAATTTGGTAAAGCCGTTGGTAATTCCCTTTTATTTAATTCAAAAGAAAATACACCTCTATTACCTTCTATACCTTTGTATAATTGGTTTTCTTTAGCACCATACATTGCACCAACTACCTTAGGCTCTACTCCTACACCAGAAAGTGAAGAATTTTTAAGATCTACATTTGTAGCTGTTCTTACAGTTGTATTATTTGCTTTTGCTATTTCTTCTAAAGAACTTCCGTTTAATTTTTCTGAAATTAAAGCCGCTTTCTTTTTATTAGTTAAAATTGGTCTTACTCTGTTAATTGCTTTTTCAACTGGCATTAAACCTTTTTCGGTTTCTGCTGTTACTACAGCAACTACATAACTACCTTCTAAATCAAAACGCTTAAAGCTACCAACTTCAGAATCTCCGCTAAATGCCCAAGAAACAATTTGTCTTTGGTTTCCTAAACCAGGAACATTTTCATCTAACACTTGTAAACCTACTGCAGATCTTAAGCTATAATTTTTATCTTTAGCTAAAGTAGCATAATCATCTGTCTTAGAAATTGCTAAAGCAAACTGTTCTGCTTCTTGAAAAACAGCATTTTCTGTAGCTTCTGATGGCACTATTTGTTTACCATATGTTGCTAATTTTAAAACTGTTTGATTGTTTTTTGTATCATCTACACTTACAACATGGTAACCAAAAGGAGTTTCTACTACACCTAAAGATCCTTTTTTGTTTGTAAAACTAAAATCTCTAAAAGCTGGTGTCATTCTATTGTAATTAAACCAATCTAAGTCTCCGCCTTTTTCTCCAGAAACTTTATCCGAAGAAAATTCTTTTGCTAAATCGGCAAACTTACTTTTTCTTCTTTTAACAACAGTTAATAAACTATCTGCAAGTATTTTTGCTTCTTCTTTAGTTCTTGTAACATCTTGTGGCGCTGCTTGAGAACCAACAAAAGGTATTAAAATATGACTAGCTTTTACAGAATCTGGCATTTTAGTAACTTCTGTAATTTTAGATATTTTGAAATATCCTTGATCTTTATAAGGACCAAAAACATCACCTTCTTTACCTGCAAAAATATCTTTGGCTACTGTTTGATTAACTGACGCATTGAATTTATAACCTAAATCTAAATTAATATCAGAATTATTTTCTTCTAAAAACTCTTTGTATTCAGTAGCATTTTTTAAACCTAATCTTTTATCGTTGTTTCTATCTAAAGAATCTTCAATTAAACTTGCAACATTCTGCTTAATTACAGCTTCATCTTCTGGTGTAGCAAGAATATTGAATTTTACATAAGAAAGATCTCTAGCTGCTTCTACCTTAAACTGACTTTTATTATCTTTAATGTAAGATGCAATTTCAGATTTTTTAATTTTAACCAAACTATCAGAAATACTGCTGTAAGGTATGTACACAAACTTACCACTTAACTTTGTATTTTCGATTAAATATTCTGTTTCACCTTCTTTTAATGAAGCACCTAAACCAGCAGTAACTAACTTATTATAAGTATTTGTTTCTGCATTATTTTTAACTTGGTTCATATAACCAGACCAAGCTGCCCACATTTGCTCGTTGTTTGCTTTTGTATCTGCTAAGAATGTTTTAAACTTTCCTTCATCAAACAAACCAGCCTCGTTTAAAAACTGCGGATTATTTTGAACTGACGGAGAATTGATTACTTCGTTCCAAACATCTTGCTCTCCAACAGTAATACCAGCTTCGTTTAACTGATTTTTATATATTTTTTTTCTTACAATGTTATCCCAAACATTTTTTGCAGCTTGCATTTCAGAAACTCTACCACCTGTTTGTTGTTTGTATTGCTCTAATTCTTTTGCAAATTCTTGTGTAGAAATAGCTTCTCCGTTCACTTCTCCTACTTCATTCACTTTACTTGAATTAAAAAAATCTCCTAAAGTAGAAGGATCTAATACAAAAGCAAAAAGTGCTAAACCAATTATGATAATCAAGAACATTGAGCGTTCTCTAATTTTTGATAAAATTGCCATACGTTTTTATTTATTTTCAGTGGGCGAATATACGATTTGGGTTTTAATATTGCAACCCATTTTAAACTAAATAAACAGTAAATAGCAAGTAATGCGGTAAGTAATAATAACTAATCTTCTGTATCGATAATTTTTAAGCAAACGTCGTCTATTTTTGCGCCACTTATATTTAAAATTCTTATCTCGAAACCTTCTATATCAACTACTTCATTCTCTTCTGGTATACTTTCTGTATGTTCGATAATAAAACCACCTAGAGTTTCGTAAGCTTCAGACTTCGGAATGCTTAAATCGTATTCTTCATTTAAATAATCTACTTCTAATCTTGCAGAAAAATTAAATGTTGAATCGTTTATTTTTTCTTCTAGAAACACTTGAGAATCGTGTTCATCTTCAATTTCGCCAAACAATTCTTCGACGATATCTTCTACAGTAATCATTCCAGAAGTACCACCGTATTCATCTACAACTACTGCTATACTTTTTCTCTTTTTCATTAAGATATTTAAAATATCATTAATCATCATAGATTCTGGTACAATTTCTACAGGTAGTAAAATAGATTTTATAGTTCTTGGTTTTTTAAATAATTCAAAAGCATTTACATAACCAATCACATCATCCATAGATGTTTTATAAACCAGCACTTTAGACAAACCGGTCTCGATAAAAATCTTTTTTAATACTGATACTTTTTCGTGAATTTCTACAGCTATAATCTCGGTTCTAGGAACCATAACTTCTCTTGCCTTTACATTGTGAAACTCTAAAGCGTTTTGAAAAATTTGTATTTCAGAGTCTAATTCTTCATCAGTACCAGTTTCTAGTTGTTCTGTAATATAATTTCCTAATTCCTCTTTACTAAATTCAACTTGCTGTTCATCTGCATCTGTTTTGAAAAATACTTTCAGAAAAAAATCTGAAATTAAGGTTATAAACTCAGAGAAAAAATGAAACAATACATAGAAAAAATAGGCAGGTAAAGCAAAAATTTTAAGAACCTCATTTGCATAAATTCTAAAGATTGCTTTTGGTAAAAACTCTGCAGTTATTAAAATAATAATTGTAGAAATTATGGTTTGAATAAGTAAAATAGAAAAATCATTATAGCCATCTAGCGGCAGAATTCTTACTAAAAACCTACCCATATAGTAACTATAAATTACTAAGGATATATTATTACCAACCAACATTGTGGTAATAAATTTAGAAGATTTTTGAGTGATTTTGTTTAGAATTTGAGGAATAAAGCCTTCTCTTTTTTTCTCTAATTCTATGTGAAGTTTATTTGCAGAAACGAATGCAATTTCCATTCCCGAAAAAAATGCGGAAAGTATAATTGACAATAATATAATGATGAGTTCTACTTCCATTAAGAAATCTAAAACTATTTATTTTGATTGTTTCGTTTTTGTACTTTTTTTCTAAAATGTCTCTTAAAAAAGAATACTAAGGTAATCATTAATGCAAAACCTAAAAACAAATAAGATCTACTTCTTTCAGAGTTCCATCTTACAATACCTTCTACTAAGCAAATAAATGCAACTATTAAATATCCGTACTGAAAAAATTTCCAAAGCTTATTCATAATATATTATTCTTCTTTAGTATCGATTTTACCGATAGTTGTTTTGGCTATATATTTACTTAAATCTTCTTTACACTCGAAACCAACACCTGTAATGGTATCTTTTTCTTTAAACATTGTAAAAGGCTTTTCTGAAACAAAATAACCTGTTTTCTGATCCCAAAATAATTGTTCTGTTTCTAATCTAGATTGTTCTGTATGATTTAACACAACAACATTTCCTTTAATTTCCGAAACTTCTGTTTTAGCGTAAGATAATGCATAATCACCTATAATTGTAACAGAATCTTTTCCTTTGTTTTCAAAGTTAATAATTTTTATCCCTTTAGGAAACTCATTATAAGGATGATTTTGACGATTGCTAAAATCTAACAATAAAGGCGTAATTAATTTAGATGTTATTCTACCAGAGTCTTTGTAAACATGAAAAGCATCTTTTGCCTTACCAATTGGCAAGTTTTTTTCTTCTAAAAAAATACGAACTTCTTCTGTAGAATTAGAGCATGAAAAAAGCATTACTGTAAAACAAATTACAGTAATGCTTTTAAATAATATTTGTATGTAGTTTTTCAAAAAAACTATTTATTAGGTATTCTTACAGTTTCTCCAATCCAACATTTAATTGTAAACTTTCCTCCTGGAGTTGCAGTTGCGTTAAAAATATCTTTTTGACTTGGTACATTTTGTCTATAAATGCTGATATACTTTCTAGCTCTAGAAGATATACTTGGATCTACAGAAGATGCTTTTCTAGCCATATTTAATGCTGCTACATAAACCATTCTTTTTTCGAATAAGTTTTCTCCACAATTATTTACACTAGATTGGTATAAAGTTGCGATAAATAAATATGCTCTACCAAAGTTAGGATTAAATTTAATTGCCTCTCTAGCTAAACTTCTAGCTTTACTTAATTGACCTCTATCTCTTGCTGCTTGTGCAAACTTTAATTTATACTTTGCTTTCTTTAATGGATCTGTTTCTAAGCTAAAAGATTTTTCTCTCATATCATTTGCTCCTGCAGAATCGCCATTATCTTCTAAAACGTTAGCTAAGAAAGAATATGCTTCTGGTGAAGGAGATGCTTCTGCGTAAGCTCTAACTAACTTTTCGAATAGTGGATCAGTTTGGCATCCTTTATTAAACATTCTAGAAACCGCTCTTTTTAACCAAACTGCATCTGTTTTATTTGCTTCAAAATCTCTTTGATATAAAGGGATTAAACGTTCACAAGTAGCTATTTCAGAAATAATATTATCCAATCCACCTTCAACAGTACCTAAAGCCTTAGAATTTATTTTGTACGCTCTTAATCTTCCTAAACCTCTTTTATCTAAATTAACAGAATCCTTTCTTAATTCAACTAATTTCTTAGCGTATCCCTCTAATTTAATATTTACATTTTCTAATACATTATCATAAGTATCAAATACTAATTGAGGGTTAGCATCTTTATTTCTATCTGTTACACCTTGAAAATAAAGATATAAATTTTTAACTCCCATTTTAGTAGGATCAATCTTGTATGCTTTTTCTAATATTGAGAATATAGTGTTATCATCTGCTAACTTATTTTTGTATAAATAAGATGCATAATCACTATGTACTTTTGCTGGATTAGAGTTAGGAAAAACTTCTAACCTTTGTTCGTATACTCTTTTTGCTAAAACAGGATCTTTTCTAACATCTTCTGCTAAGTTTGAACCTAATTTATAGATATTTACAGATAAATCTTTACAATTATCTAATAAAAATATCCAATTTGTATAAGCATCATCGTATTTTTTAGACTTATAGTCTCCGCTAAAAAGATTGTATTTAATTTCACAATCTGTTTTTGATACCTGTGCATTTGTTTTTACTGTAGTTATAAATAACATTGCAGCTAATAAAAACGTAATTTTCTTCATTTTAATAGTTGTTTTATAAATTAATCAATCTTTCTTTTTCTGAACCAACTTTGAGCTCCGGAAGCTGTCAATGACAAACTAAGTCTAAAATTAAAGTAATTCTCTTGAACTAGGTTGTTTGTGGTTGTACCTCTTTTACCATATTCGAAACCTAAATTAACGTTAGATAATTGTTTCAGTGGTAAACCTAAACCAAAAGACATGCCAAAGTCGTTAATTGAGGTATAATTTGTTCCAGAACCAGATCCGTCAATCGCTAATCCTATGTTTTCGTATCTTAATCCAGCCCTGTAAGTAACTCTATCCCAGTAACTAGAAATAGAATTTACTTTTGGTATGTAATAACCTCCTAAAGATACTCTGTTAGAAGATTCGTATTTAAAAGAATTGTTTGTATTATTGATAAAACCTTCTGGTTGTATAGCATCTTGATTTTGATATTCTACACCAACATGCCATTTATCATATTTACCTACACTTACTCCTAAGATAGATTTTAAAGGCATTTTATATCTACCATTCGTAGAACTGCTAGAAAGTGTATCTCTAGGAATATCTATACCTGCACCAGAAAGTGTTAAAGAATATAAATACTCGTTACCATACGTTTTTAAATCATTACCTAACTTAAAAGTTGCTCCTGCATTTAAATAAGTATCGTTTTTCAAGAATTTTTGATATTGTGACCCTAAAGTAACAGTACCACCTCTAACAATGCTTGTTTCTTTATATTTTGTTGCTAAACTAACATCTGCTCTTTGGTTTGTAATACTATTTTCTATATTTCCAAAGCTATAATCAGCTTCGATACCTAAGGCAATCTCTTTAGTTAATTTAATACCAAAACTTCCGTATAATCTATTAACACCACCTTCACCTGAATATAAAGTTATTGCAGATATATCACCATTTGCGTCAAATTCGCTATTTGAAAGAGAATAACCAACTGAAGATACTGGTTGTAAACCAACAGAAAAACCAGCTTTACTTCCAATAGGCACACCTAAAGCAATGTAATTTAAACTTGTAGATGTAGAGCTTTGCTTAGCATCTGCAGATTTTACCGTTAAATCGTTGTTTAAAAATCCGATTGCATAAGTAGTTTGCCTTAGAAAAGCATTTGCTGCGGGATTTGTAAAGTTTAAATATTTATAATGGTTAAAAGAAACTCCTATTCCTCCCATTGTTGCGTTTTCAACTGTTCTTGGCGTATACTGCTCACCAATTCCAAAAAAAGAATATGGAGAAGAACTAGTTCTTTGAGCTAATAATGTTGCCGATGTTATCAGTAAAAAAACCGTTAAAATCTTTCTAATCATTTGTGTTCCTTAAATTTCAATATTTCATTTAATCCTTGTAGGAGAAAATTTTGATTGGCAAATATGCTACTTTTAAATTGTTTTGACAAGAAATTTGTGTCTCCTCCCGTTAAAACTATTGTTAAATTTGCAAATTTTTGCTCATAGCTATCAATTATTCCTTGTAACTCTTTCACTACACCATTTAAAACACCAGAAATTATACTTTCTTTTGTATTTTTACCAATAAGATTTTCTAATTCTAATGTTTCTAATAAAGGTAAATTTGCAGTAAACTTGTTTAATGCTTTGTAACGCATTTTTATTCCCAAAGAAATTGCTCCACCCAGATACTCTGCTTCAGAATTCACAAAATCAAAAGTAATACATGTACCCGCATCTATTACTAAAACATTTTTATTCGGAAATTGTTGAACTGCACCTGCAACTAGTGCAATTCTATCTACACCTAAAGTATGTGGCGTTTTGTACAAATTCTTAAAAGGAACTTTTGTTGCTGATGAAACCACTTCTAAATCTACTAATTTATGAAGCTGCAACATCTTTTTTTCTGAAATAGAAGCAACATTTGAAATGATTGCCTGCGAAATTGAATGTTCTTTTAAAATTTTTCTAATTTCTGAAATAATTTTTCTTTTATCAAAAACATAAAGATTTATTAATTTATCTCCCTCAAAAACAGCAGACTTAACCCTTGTATTTCCTACATCAATTGTTAGATTCATGATTCAAATTTAGATAAAAAATAATTTTTTTTTACTTTTTTTTCGAAAAAAGATTAGGAGATATCAAAAAACATTATATATTTGCATCCGCTAAGGCAATGGTACCTTAGCTCAGTTGGTAGAGCAAAGGACTGAAAATCCTTGTGTCCCTGGTTCGATTCCTGGAGGTACCACAAAATTATCCCGTAACTCATTTATAAACAATGATTTACGGGTTTTTTGGTTTTTAGGGTGTGCTCAAAGGTGTGCGCAGTCTGTAACATTACATAACATTTATACTGTTATACTTTAATTAAGCAGCATGGTCCAATCTCTCCAAAACTTCAGCCTCTTTATATAAGACACGTCTACCCATTCTACTCGGAACAAGTATATTTTTCTTTTCCCAATTATTAAGAGTTACCTCTGTTACATGAAGTAATTTTGCAGTTTCACTTCTACTCAAATACTTTTCATGTGAGTTATTAAAAGTAGTCTGACCTATTGCCTTCTATAACATCTTTTTTAAGACAATATAAATGATTTTATAAACGTAGATAAAAAAAGACCCAAACAATCCATTTGAGTCTTTTCTGAAGTTTTATAAAATGTTGTCTGTTATTGTTTGATTAAAAACTCCGTTCTACGGTTTTGACCGTGTTGTTCTTTTGTACATTTATTTCTTTCGCAATCATTGATAGGCTGTTTCTCTCCATAACCAATGGTGGTTATTCGATCTGATGAGATCCCTCTATCTACCAACCATTGTTTTACAGATGTTGCTCTTTGAAGAGATAATCTCTCATTATACAATGCCGGTCCACGAAGATCCGTATGACCTAAGATCTCTAAGTTTATTACTGGATATCTGTTTAATATCTCTACAATCTTAGCTAACTCAATTGCAGCATCGCTTCTAATTGCATGCTTGTCAAAATCAAAGTAAATATTCTCTAACTTTAAGAGATCTTGCAAGTCTACTGCTGCTGGTGGTACCGCTTTCTCTGTAAGATAAATAGTAGTTGTATTGGTGCCTTTAAATTGTAGTGAGGAAGCATATGGTTGATAATTCTCATTGTTTACCTCCAATCTGTAGGTCTTTGATGGATCTAAATCCTTTAAAGATAATTCATTGTTGATTGCAACTATAGTGCCTAAAATACTGTTATTTTCATTTGATAAGGTAACCGATGTATTTCCTATTACATCACTCCCTTTCTTCGATTTGATCATTACTGTCAAATTTTCCAATTTTGGAATCGTTAATCCTGATAACTCATAAATATCATCTGAACCTACATTGTCTTCTTTACGGTTCGAAGAGATAAAACCTGTACCTTCTGAGACTTTATAAACCAAGCCAAAATCATCAGAAGTAGAATTGATAGGGGCGCTAAAAGTATAGACTCTTTTATTCGTACTTTTTAAATCTGTATAATACAAATCTAATCCTCCCTGACCTTTTCTATAATCCGAAGAAAAAATCAAAACATTCTCTGAGGTGATAAATGGAAAAGTATCTCTACCTAACGTATTTATTTGAGCTCCTAAATTCTCTGGCGTACCATAGGTGTTATCACTTATAGATACTCTATACAAATCAGATTCTCCTTTCGTTCCAGGCATGTCTGATGAAAAATATAAATAATCCTCATCAGGACTCAAGGCCGGATGTGCACAGTTGTATTGGTTGCTATTAAATGGTAACTCTTCTATATCTACCCAACGCTTCCCATTATACCTTGCTTTGTATATTTTTAGTAAAACATTTTCTAAAGAATCTGTCTTTACTTGATTTGCTAAATGATTGTTTCTAGTAAAATACATCGTTTTACCATCTTTTGTGAAAACGGCTGAAGATTCATTGTAAAATCTATTGATGCGACCTTTTAATTTGGAAACTTCACCTATAAGGCTATCTCCATCAAAACGACTTTCGTATAGGTTCGTATAAGCCTCATTATTCCAAATAGATTTGGTAGATAAAAAACTCTTTGTCTCCTTGCTACTTGAATAAACAATCTTATCTTCTCCTAGATATGAAACCTTGTAATCTGAATATGGAGAATTAATCTTTGAGTTTTTTAGAGTAACCGAAGAAACAACAAGTACTTCTGGACTTAAAAAAATACGATTCTTAAGCTTATCTTCTATCTTCTCCTGTGGGTATTTCTTTAATAATGTAGCGTACAACTTATCTGCCTTCTTATCTTCTTTCTCACTTCGCAACACATTGATATATCTATAATAGGTGCTCTTAGAAACATCCCTAGTTCTTTTAAATAATGAATCGTAACTTGCTCTAGCTAACGCATAATTAGATTGTAAATAATATGAATTCCCTAAATTCTCAAATAACTCCGGTGAACCATAACCATCTGCTACCAAACCTTTATAAAGAGCTATAGCCTCAGTGTAAGACATGCTATTGTACTTTGAATTAGCTCTTACTTCTCTTTCTTGTTGACCATATATAAATCCACTTACTAATAGTAAGCAAAGTGTAATATAATTAAAATGTAATTTCATCTCTATTTTGTGGTTTTGTTTTTTTTAAAAGAATCGCGGTGCTTTTATATTGCTATTCCTAAATACTTCATAACGTAGGAAAACCTCGTGTGAACCTGAATTAAACGTAGATAGATTATTTGTGTCAAAATCATAACCATAACCTAAAAACCAATTCCTGCTTAACTGAAAGCCAGCTAATAAACTCACAGCTGCATCTATACGATATGACCCTCCTATAGTAAACTTATCATATATCTGAAAATTTCCCGATACATCCAATTGTAACGGAGAACCCGAAACAAACTTTGTCAACAATGCAGGCTTAAATAATACATCTTGACTTAAATCAAATACATAACCCGCTGTAAAATGATAATGCAAACGCTCCTTAGATATCGAACTTACAGATGCTCCTAAGTTTTTATTAATATGTTTGGTCTGTAATAAATTAGGAATTGAAAATCCTAAATAACTCTTATCTGAATACCAAAACACTCCAAAACCAAAGTTCGGAGAAATACGATTATTAATGTTATTCTGCGCCAATACATCCCCTGGGTTAAATATATTTAACTGGTTGAAATCTACATTCAGCATATGAGCACTCGCTCGTAATCCAAAGGCTAATTTATAATCATATGACGTTTGGATCGTATAACTCATATCTAAAGAAACTAAATTCTCTTCAACAGGCCCTATCGCATCATTTAAAAAACTCAACCCAATACCTAAATTAGAAGAACCTAAAGGGGAATGATACGAAAGAGCATTCGTTGTCGGTGCTCCATCCAAACCAATCCACTGAGAACGTTGTGATAAATAAATACTTGTCGTACCACGGGAACCAGCATACGCCGGATTAAAACTCAGCGTGTTATACATATAGTTACTAAACTGAGCATCTTGCTGAGAGTAACTCAATCCGCTTATAAGTATAATAACAAGTGTGACTATTTTTTTCATTTATTTTTAATTTTTACAATTTATCTTATATCTTAAAACAATCTATCTAGTTAAATATAAATAACCCTTGCGCTCTTTAAAATCTCCTGAACTTGATTTATATTTTAAAATATAAAAGTATGTGCCTGTTGGTAATAATGATGATGGTGAAATTACTCCTCTTCCATTGGAAACACCTGTGAAATAATTTCCATTTTGCCCATATCCCGATACATTATAAACCTTAGATCCCCAACGATTGTAAATCTCTAAAATATTCTCCGGATACAACTCAATATTACGGATCACAAATACATCATTCTGGCCATCTCCATTTGGAGTCAATAAATTAAAAACCTCTAAATTATCCTCTGCCGAAGGTCTATAATTATTGAACTCTAAATAATCAAAAATACCATTACCATTTGAGCCAATTGGATTTTTTGGATCTAATCCAATCTCATCTCCATTACTCAAACCATCACCGTCACAGTCACTAAACAAAAATTCATCAGATAATGACTCTGTAATTCTAGATGGTACTGATGAACAAAAATCTAATGGATCTGTACCATCTGTTTTCTCATAACCATCTACAACTCCATCTCCATCACTATCTGAATTCAATGGATCAGTACCATCTATCAATTCTTCGGCATTGGTTACTCCGTCAATATCACAGTCTGCTGTGTCCCAAGCTATACTCGGTGGAAATGTTTGACTTGCCAATACAAAATCACAAGTATCTAACGGGTCTGTTCCATCTGTCTCTTCTATATCATCCGCAACACCGTCTCCGTCACTATCAATTCTAATAATCCTAAAAATAGCATCTGACTGAATATTTAAAGTATAATTATCTCCTGCACTTAAAGTCCCAGAGGATATTAAATACTCTCCTACAGCCTCACCTGATTCTCGTGATAACACCCCTGTAAATTCATCCGAACCAAAAAGTACAGGATCTGCTGTAAATACCAATACAGGATCTTGAGCACCATAATCTTTCTCTTGATCTGGTATTAAAATTTCTATAACCTTTGGTACAATCATAAACCTTACGGTTCTACTACCATCATAATTACCAAGCCCTGTAATCGTTACCATCGCTTGTCCTACATTGATATTATCACTATAACTTAATTTATAATCGATTCCTTCCTCTAATAGGTTTGAACCATCTTCCACAATAGGCTTAGGCCTTTGTAACGATCCATTGTATACAAGATCTGCTATAGGAGCTACTGTAATATCAGTTTCCGTAATTGACCTACTATTAATCGTAAAGGTTCCTGGAGTATATGTTATATCGTAATTTGTCGATGTTAGTCCTGAAGCTGTAATCGCATAAGTTGATACCGCCTCTCCAGATACTCTACTTATTAATAAGGTTCCTGTTAAGTCGTCCTTATCCTCGCCGTTCACAAATCCTGCATAACTTACTGTTAACTCAGGATCTGACTCTCCAAATACCTTACTCTTATCGTCTGCCGTAATGGTCAGTGGAGCTTGGGTAATGTTAAAGGTTACTACCTTGTTACCAGTGTAATTGCCATAGCTAACAATCGTCACTGTAGCTATACCAACATTGATATTATTACTGTAATCTAATCCATAATCCGTTCCCTGTACCAAAGTAGTTGCTCCATCCTTCACCGTTAACGGAGGAGTAATCCCTTGACCCGTGTAAACAAAGTCCTCAATAGGTGAAACAGTAATATCTGCATCAATAATCGACTTAGCAGTGATGGTAAACACTCCTGGCGCATAAGTAATCGCATAGTTAGTTGACGTTAAACCTGAGCCTGTGATCGCATAAGTGCCTGCTGCTTCTCCTGCAACTCGACTGATCGCTAAGGTGCCTGTGAGATCTTCATCATCCTCGCCATTCACAAAACCGGTATAACTTACCGTTAACTCAGGATCATCCTCTCCAAACTCCTTTGTCTTAGCATCTGCTGTAATAGTCAGTAGAGCTCGGGTAATGTTAAAGGTTACCGTTCTACTGCCCTCGTAGGCATTTATCCCTGTAATGGTAACCGTTGCTGTGCCTACGTTGATATTATCTTGATATGATAGCGTGTAATCCGTATCTTTAACAAGTATTATTTCTCCATCTTTAACCAACGGACTTGGAGTTTGAGCTAAACCTGTATACACTAAATCGGATATAGAAGCAACTCTAATATCTGTATCTGTTATAGACTTACTACCAATAGTAAACTCTCCTGTTTCGTAAGTAATCACATAATTGGTTGACGTTAATCCTGAAGCTGTGATAGTGTAAGTAGCTGGTGTCTCTCCAGTAGTTCTACTGATAGATAAAGTCCCCGATAGATCATTCTGATCCTCCCCATTCACAAATCCTGCATAACTTACCGTTAAGTCAGGATCTGACTCTCCAAATACCTTACTCTTATCTTCTGCCGTAATGGTCAGTGGCGCTGGGGTAATATTAAAGGTTACTCTTCTTGTCCCGTTGTAATTACCCTTACCTGTAATCGTAACTGTTGCTGTACCTACATTGGTATTTGCTGCATAGCTTAACTCATAATCTGTGTCTTCTACTAAGGTTGTAGCACCATCTTTCACCAACGGACTTGGAGTTTGAGCTAATCCTGTATACACTAAATCGGATATAGAAGCAACTCTAATATCTGTATCTGTTATAGACTTACTACCAATAGTAAACTCTCCTGTTTCGTAAGTAATCACATAATTGGTTGACGTTAATCCTGAAGCTGTGATAGTGTAAGTAGCTGGTGTCTCTCCAGAAGTTCTACTGATAGATAAAGTCCCCGATAGATCATTCTGATCCTCCCCATTCACAAAACCTACATAACTTACCGTTAAGTCAGGATCTGACTCTCCAAATACCTTACTCTTATCTTCTGCAGTAATGGTCAGTGGCGCTGGGGTAATATTAAAGGTTACTGTTCTTGTCCCGTTGTAATTACCCTTACCTGTAATCGTAACTGTTGCTGTACCTACATTGGTATATGCTGCATAGCTTAACTCATAATCTGTATCTTCTACTAAGGTTGTAGCACCATCTTTCACCAACGGACTTGGAGTTTGAGCTAATCCTGTATACACTAAGTCCGTTATCGGAGATACCATGAAAGCTGATTGAGTAATAAGTCTACTTGTAATGGTAAATGTTCCTGGAGTATAGGTTATATCGTAGTTTGTCGATGTTAATCCTGAAGCTGTAATCGCATAAGTTGATACCGCCTCTCCAGATACTCTATTTATTAATAAGGTTCCTGTTAAGTCGTCCTTATCTTCGCCGTTCACAAATCCTGCATAACTTACCGTTAAGTCAGGATCTGACTCTCCAAATACCTTACTCTTATCTTCTGCCGTAATGGTCAGTGGCGCTGGGGTAATATTAAAGGTTACTCTTCTTGTCCCGTTGTAATTACCCTTACCTGTAATCGTAACTGTTGCTGTACCTACATTGGTATTTGCTGCATAGCTTAACTCATAATCTGTGTCTTCTACTAAGGTTGTAGCACCATCTTTCACCAACGGACTTGGAGTTTGAGCTAATCCTGTATACACTAAATCGGATATAGAAGCAACTCTAATATCTGTATCTGTTATAGACTTACTACCAATAGTAAACTCTCCTGTTTCGTAAGTAATCACATAATTGGTTGACGTTAATCCTGAAGCTGTAATCGCATAAGTTGATACCGCCTCTCCAGATACTCTACTTATTAATAAGGTTCCTGTTAAGTCGTCCTTATCCTCGCCGTTCACAAATCCTGCATAACTTACTGTTAACTCAGGATCTGACTCTCCAAATACCTTACTCTTATCGTCTGCCGTAATGGTCAGTGGAGCTTGGGTAATGTTAAAGGTTACTACCTTGTTACCAGTGTAATTGCCATAGCTAACAATCGTCACTGTAGCTATACCAACATTGATATTATTACTGTAATCTAATCCATAATCCGTTCCCTGTACCAAAGTAGTTGCTCCATCCTTCACCGTTAACGGAGGAGTAATCCCTTGACCCGTGTAAACAAAGTCCTCAATAGGTGAAACAGTAATATCTGCATCAATAATCGACTTAGCAGTGATGGTAAACACTCCTGGCGCATAAGTAATCGCATAGTTAGTTGACGTTAAACCTGAGCCTGTGATCGCATAAGTGCCTGCTGCTTCTCCTGCAACTCGACTGATCGCTAAGGTGCCTGTGAGATCTTCATCATCCTCGCCATTCACAAAACCGGTATAACTTACCGTTAACTCAGGATCATCCTCTCCAAACTCCTTTGTCTTAGCATCTGCTGTAATAGTCAGTAGAGCTCGGGTAATGTTAAAGGTTACCGTTCTACTGCCCTCGTAGGCATTTATCCCTGTAATCGTAACTGTTGCTGTACCTACATTGGTATTTGCTGCATAGCTTAACTCATAATCTGTGTCTTCTACTAAGGTTGTAGCACCATCTTTCACCAACGGACTTGGAGTTTGAGCTAATCCTGTATACACTAAATCGGATATAGAAGCAACTCTAATATCTGTATCTGTTATAGACTTACTACCAATAGTAAACTCTCCTGTTTCGTAAGTAATCACATAATTGGTTGACGTTAATCCTGAAGCTGTGATAGTGTAAGTAGCTGGTGTCTCTCCAGAAGTTCTACTGATAGATAAAGTCCCCGATAGATCATTCTGATCCTCCCCATTCACAAAACCTGTATAACTTACCGTTAAGTCAGGATCTGACTCTCCAAATACCTTACTCTTATCTTCTGCCGTAATGGTCAGTGGCGCTGGGGTAATATTAAAGGTTACTGTTCTTGTCCCGTTGTAATTACCCTTACCTGTAATCGTAACTGTTGCTGTACCTACATTGGTATTTGCTGCATAGCTTAACTCATAATCTGTGTCTTCTACTAAGGTTGTAGCACCATCTTTCACCAACTGACTTGGAGTTTGAGCTAATCCTGTATACACTAAATCGGATATAGAAGCAACTCTAATATCTGTATCTGTTATAGACTTACTACCAATAGTAAACTCTCCTGTTTCGTAAGTAATCACATAATTGGTTGACGTTAATCCTGAAGCTGTGATAGTGTAAGTAGCTGGTGTCTCTCCAGAAGTTCTACTGATAGATAAAGTCCCCGATAGATCATTCTGATCCTCCCCATTCACAAAACCTGTATAACTTACCGTTAAGTCAGGATCTGACTCTCCAAATACCTTACTCTTATCTTCTGCCGTAATGGTCAGTGGCGCTGGGGTAATATTAAAGGTTACTGTTCTTGTCCCGTTGTAATTACCCTTACCTGTAATCGTAACTGTTGCTGTACCTACATTGGTATTTGCTGCATAGCTTAACTCATAATCTGTGTCTTCTACTAAGGTTGTAGCACCATCTTTCACCAACTGACTTGGAGTTTGAGCTAATCCTGTATACACTAAATCGGATATAGAAGCAACTCTAATATCTGTATCTGTTATAGACTTACTACCAATAGTAAACTCTCCTGTTTCGTAAGTAATCACATAATTGGTTGACGTTAATCCTGAAGCTGTGATAGTGTAAGTAGCTGGTGTCTCTCCAGAAGTTCTACTGATAGATAAAGTCCCCGATAGATCATTCTGATCCTCCCCATTCACAAAACCTGTATAACTTACCGTTAAGTCAGGATCTGACTCTCCAAATACCTTACTCTTATCTTCTGCCGTAATGGTCAGTGGCGCTGGGGTAATATTAAAGGTTACTGTTCTTGTCCCGTTGTAATTACCCTTACCTGTAATCGTAACTGTTGCTGTACCTACATTGGTATTTGCTGCATAGCTTAACTCATAATCTGTGTCTTCTACTAAGGTTGTAGCACCATCTTTCACCAACTGACTTGGAGTTTGAGCTAATCCTGTATACACTAAATCGGATATAGAAGCAACTCTAATATCTGTATCTGTTATAGACTTACTACCAATAGTAAACTCTCCTGTTTCGTAAGTAATCACATAATTGGTTGACGTTAATCCTGAAGCTGTGATAGTGTAAGTAGCTGGTGTCTCTCCAGAAGTTCTACTGATAGATAAAGTCCCCGATAGATCATTCTGATCCTCCCCATTCACAAAACCTGTATAACTTACCGTTAAGTCAGGATCTGACTCTCCAAATACCTTACTCTTATCTTCTGCCGTAATGGTCAGTGGCGCTGGGGTAATATTAAAGGTTACTGTTCTTGTCCCGTTGTAATTACCCTTACCTGTAATCGTAACTGTTGCTGTACCTACATTGGTATTTGCTGCATAGCTTAACTCATAATCTGTGTCTTCTACTAAGGTTGTAGCACCATCTTTCACCAACTGACTTGGAGTTTGAGCTAATCCTGTATACACTAAATCGGATATAGAAGCAACTCTAATATCTGTATCTGTTATAGACTTACTACCAATAGTAAACTCTCCTGGTGCATAAGTAAGCGCATAATTCGTTGACGTTAAACCTGAAGCTGTAATCGCATAAGTTGATACCGCCTCTCCAGATACTCTATTTATTAATAAGGTTCCTGTTAAGTCGTCCTTATCTTCGCCGTTCACAAATCCTGCATAACTTACCGTTAAGTCAGGATCTGACTCTCCAAATACCTTACTCTTATCTTCTGCCGTAATGGTCAGTGGCGCTGGGGTAATATTAAAGGTTACTCTTCTTGTCCCGTTGTAATTACCCTTACCTGTAATCGTAACTGTTGCTGTACCTACATTGGTATTTGCTGCATAGCTTAACTCATAATCTGTGTCTTCTACTAAGGTTGTAGCACCATCTTTCACCAACTGACTTGGAGTTTGAGCTAATCCTGTATACACTAAATCGGATATAGAAGCAACTCTAATATCTGTATCTGTTATAGACTTACTACCAATAGTAAACTCTCCTGTTTCGTAAGTAATCACATAATTGGTTGACGTTAATCCTGAAGCTGTGATAGTGTAAGTAGCTGGTGTCTCTCCAGTAGTTCTACTGATAGATAAAGTCCCCGATAGATCATTCTGATCCTCCCCATTCACAAATCCTGCATAACTTACCGTTAAGTCAGGATCTGACTCTCCAAATACCTTACTCTTATCTTCTGCCGTAATGGTCAGTGGCGCTGGGGTAATATTAAAGGTTACTCTTCTTGTCCCGTTGTAATTACCCTTACCTGTAATCGTAACTGTTGCTGTACCTACATTGGTATTTGCTGCATAGCTTAACTCATAATCTGTGTCTTCTACTAAGGTTGTAGCACCATCTTTCACCAACGGACTTGGAGTTTGAGCTAATCCTGTATACACTAAATCGGATATAGAAGCAACTCTAATATCTGTATCTGTTATAGACTTACTACCAATAGTAAACTCTCCTGTTTCGTAAGTAATCACATAATTGGTTGACGTTAATCCTGAAGCTGTGATAGTGTAAGTAGCTGGTGTCTCTCCAGAAGTTCTACTGATAGATAAAGTCCCCGATAGATCATTCTGATCCTCCCCATTCACAAAACCTGTATAACTTACCGTTAAGTCAGGATCTGACTCTCCAAATACCTTACTCTTATCTTCTGCCGTAATGGTCAGTGGCGCTGGGGTAATATTAAAGGTTACTGTTCTTGTCCCGTTGTAATTACCCTTACCTGTAATCGTAACTGTTGCTGTACCTACATTGGTATTTGCTGCATAGCTTAACTCATAATCTGTGTCTTCTACTAAGGTTGTAGCACCATCTTTCACCAACTGACTTGGAGTTTGAGCTAATCCTGTATACACTAAATCGGATATAGAAGCAACTCTAATATCTGTATCTGTTATAGACTTACTACCAATAGTAAACTCTCCTGGTGCATAAGTAAGCGCATAATTCGTTGACGTTAAACCTGAAGCTGTAATCGCATAAGTTGATACCGCCTCTCCAGATACTCTATTTATTAATAAGGTTCCTGTTAAGTCGTCCTTATCTTCGCCGTTCACAAATCCTGCATAACTTACCGTTAAGTCAGGATCTGACTCTCCAAATACCTTACTCTTATCTTCTGCCGTAATGGTCAGTGGCGCTGGGGTAATATTAAAGGTTACTCTTCTTGTCCCGTTGTAATTACCCTTACCTGTAATCGTAACTGTTGCTGTACCTACATTGGTATTTGCTGCATAGCTTAACTCATAATCTGTGTCTTCTACTAAGGTTGTAGCACCATCTTTCACCAACGGACTTGGAGTTTGAGCTAAACCTGTATACACTAAATCGGATATAGAAGCAACTCTAATATCTGTATCTGTTATAGACTTACTACCAATAGTAAACTCTCCTGTTTCGTAAGTAATCACATAATTGGTTGACGTTAATCCTGAAGCTGTGATAGTGTAAGTAGCTGGTGTCTCTCCAGTAGTTCTACTGATAGATAAAGTCCCCGATAGATCATTCTGATCCTCCCCATTCACAAATCCTGCATAACTTACCGTTAAGTCAGGATCTGACTCTCCAAATACCTTACTCTTATCTTCTGCCGTAATGGTCAGTGGCGCTGGGGTAATATTAAAGGTTACTCTTCTTGTCCCGTTGTAATTACCCTTACCTGTAATCGTAACTGTTGCTGTACCTACATTGGTATTTGCTGCATAGCTTAACTCATAATCTGTGTCTTCTACTAAGGTTGTAGCACCATCTTTCACCAACGGACTTGGAGTTTGAGCTAATCCTGTATACACTAAATCGGATATAGAAGCAACTCTAATATCTGTATCTGTTATAGACTTACTACCAATAGTAAACTCTCCTGTTTCGTAAGTAATCACATAATTGGTTGACGTTAATCCTGAAGCTGTGATAGTGTAAGTAGCTGGTGTCTCTCCAGAAGTTCTACTGATAGATAAAGTCCCCGATAGATCATTCTGATCCTCCCCATTCACAAAACCTGTATAACTTACCGTTAAGTCAGGATCTGACTCTCCAAATACCTTACTCTTATCTTCTGCAGTAATGGTCAGTGGCGCTGGGGTAATATTAAAGGTTACTGTTCTTGTCCCGTTGTAATTACCCTTACCTGTAATCGTAACTGTTGCTGTACCTACATTGGTATATGCTGCATAGCTTAACTCATAATCTGTGTCTTCTACTAAGGTTGTAGCACCATCTTTCACCAACGGACTTGGAGTTTGAGCTAATCCTGTATACACTAAGTCCGTTATCGGAGATACCATGAAAGCTGATTGAGTAATAAGTCTACTTGTAATGGTAAATGTTCCTGGAGTATAGGTTATATCGTAGTTTGTCGATGTTAATCCTGAAGCTGTAATAGCATAAGTTGATACCGCCTCTCCAGATACTCTACTTATTAATAAAGTACCCGATAGATCATCCTTATCCTCACCATTTACAAAACCAGCATAACTTACCGTTAACTCAGGATCTACCTCTCCAAATACCTTACTCTTATCTTCTGCTGTAATGGTCAGTGGTGCTGGAGTGATTGCAAAAGTTACATCTTTTGTTCCATTATAATTACCCTTACCTGTAACCGTAACTGTTACTGTACCTACATTGGTATTATCTTGATAAGATACCGTGTAATCCGTGTCTTCTACAAGAACCGTAGTGCCATCCTTAACCTCTGGGCTTGGAGTTTGACCTAAGCCTGTATACACTAAGTCCGTTATCGGAGATACCGTAATAGCTGATTGAGTAATAAGTCTACTTGTAATGGTAAATACACCTGGAGTATACGTTATATCATAGTTTGTCGATGTTAATCCTGAAGCTGTAATAGCATAAGTTGATACCGCCTCTCCAGATACTCTGCTTATTGATAAAGTACCCGATAGATCATCCTTATCCTCACCATTTACAAAACCAGCATAACTTACCGTTAACTCAGGATCTACCTCTCCAAATACCTTACTCTTATCTTCTGCTGTAATAGTCAGTGGTGCTGGAGTGATTGCAAAAGTTACATCTTTTGTTCCATTATAATTACCCTTACCTGTAACCGTAACTGTTACTGTACCTACATTGGTATTATCTTGATAAGATACCGTGTAATCCGTGTCTTCTACAAGAACCGTAGTGCCATCCTTAACCTCTGGGCTTGGAGTTTGACCTAAGCCTGTATACACTAAGTCCGTTATCGGAGATACCGTAATAGCTGATTGAGTAATAAGTCTACTTGTAATGGTAAATACACCTGGAGTATACGTTATATCATAGTTTGTCGATGTTAATCCTGAAGCTGTAATAGCATAAGTTGATACCGCCTCTCCAGATACTCTGCTTATTGATAAAGTACCCGATAGATCATCCTTATCCTCACCATTTACAAAACCAGCATAACTTACCGTTAACTCAGGATCTACCTCTCCAAATACCTTACTCTTATCTTCTGCTGTAATAGTCAGTGGTGCTGGAGTGATTGCAAAAGTTACATCTTTTGTTCCATTATAATTACCCTTACCTGTAACCGTAACTGTTACTGTACCTACATTGGTATTATCTTGATAAGATACCGTGTAATCCGTGTCTTCTACAAGAACCGTAGTGCCATCCTTAACCTCTGGGCTTGGAGTTTGACCTAAGCCTGTATACACTAAGTCCGTTATCGGAGATACCGTAATAGCTGATTGAGTAATAAGTCTACTTGTAATGGTAAATACACCTGGAGTATACGTTATATCATAGTTTGTCGATGTTAATCCTGAAGCTGTAATAGCATAAGTTGATACCGCCTCTCCAGATACTCTGCTTATTGATAAAGTACCCGATAGATCATCCTTATCCTCACCATTTACAAAACCAGCATAACTTACCGTTAACTCAGGATCTACCTCTCCAAATACCTTACTCTTATCTTCTGCTGTAATGGTCAGTGGCGCTGGAGTGATTGCAAAAGTTACATCTTTTGTTCCATTATAATTACCCTTACCTGCAACCGTAACTGTTGCTGTACCTACATTGGTATTATCTTGATAAGACAGCGTATAATCCGTATCTTCTACAAGAACCGTAGTGCCATCCTTAACCTCTGGGCTTGGAGTTTGACCTAAGCCTGTATACACTAAGTCCGTTATCGGAGATACCGTAATAGCTGATTGAGTAATAAGTCTACTTGTAATGGTAAATACACCTGGAGTATACGTTATATCATAGTTTGTCGATGTTAATCCTGAAGCTGTAATAGCATAAGTTGATACCGCCTCTCCAGATACTCTGCTTATTGATAAAGTACCCGATAGATCATCCTTATCCTCACCATTTACAAAACCAGCATAACTTACCGTTAACTCAGGATCTACCTCTCCAAATACCTTACTCTTATCTTCTGCTGTAATGGTCAGTGGCGCTGGAGTGATTGCAAAAGTTACATCTTTTGTTCCATTATAATTACCCTTACCTGTAACCGTAACTGTTACTGTACCTACATTGGTATTATCTTGATAAGACAGCGTATAATCCGTATCTTCTACAAGAACCGTAGTGCCATCCTTAACCTCTGGGCTTGGAGTTTGACCTAAGCCTGTATACACTAAGTCCGTTATCGGAGATACCGTAATAGCTGATTGAGTAATAAATCTACTTGTAATGGTAAATGTACCTGGAGTATACGTTATATCATAGTTTGTCGATGTTAATCCTGAAGCTGTAATAGCATAAGTTGATACCGCCTCTCCAGATACTCTACTTATTAATAAAGTACCCGATAGATCATCCTTATCCTCACCATTTACAAAACCAGCATAACTTACCGTTAACTCAGGATCTACCTCTCCAAATACCTTACTCTTATCTTCTGCTGTAATGGTCAGTGGCGCTGGAGTGATTGCAAAAGTTACATCTTTTGTTCCATTATAATTACCCTTACCTGTAACCGTAACTGTTGCTGTTCCTACATTGATGTTATTCGTATAGCTTAGGGTATAATCTGTATCTTCTACCAATGTTGTGGCTCCATTTTTTACCACTACCGTAGGCTCTATAGCACTACCTGTATAGGTTTGATCTGCTATAGCCTCTACGGTCAGAGTAGCTATATCTATTGTATTATCTACCCTAAACAGTCCATACTTCCCTGTCGCTGACAATGCCGGATCAACTGTACTTAAATCTGTAGACGCATCAACACTTGTACGTGTATTGCTCTCTCCACCTACCTCTGTCTGAACTCCCGTACTCTCTGATTCCTTACCTGAGTACAATAAGGCTCTTGCGCCTGATTCAACGGTTATCGAACCATTATCGGTTATTTTGATATTGCCGTCGCCTGCATTTTCAGCTTCCTCATCCTTATCGGCATATAGTTTCACCGCATCGCCTGTGGCAAGGGTAGAAACAATCGGCTGAGTCACTTCCAGATCTCCGGAAAGCGTAGCGATTTCAATAAGACCCGAAGAATAAATACCATCTGGATTAACCGAACCAATTTCCAATCCGCCGCTGGCATCCACATAATTTAAACCACCCAGTTTGGTCGTATTATCACCACCAGCTATCGTAGCTACATTATTGCTCGTGTTGTTTAACGTTACATTACCGTCTAAAAGCGCTAAACTTTCAGCAATTATATATCCGTTTACTCCATCTGTTACATTGCCTGAACCCGATAGTTTAACTGTATTATTTCCGACGTTTACCGCACCGCTTACTAAAATATTATTCCCATATACTGTTAACGGACCATCAATAGCAACCGCACCAATTGTAACATCTTGATTATTTGTAGCTTTACCTATTGTTAAACCAGTAACATCAGAAGAATAATCTAAAGTACTTGTATCAAATGCAGAGGTAAATGAATTGCCTAAAGATTCGACAGTTATAGCTCCCGATGTACTAAAATGTAATATTCCATTTGAACTGATTTTATCCGATGTAAATGTGATGTCGCTTGATGAACTACTTACCCCTTTATCAGCATTTTTACCTAAATAAATATCGGTGAATTGATTTTGTAAGGTAATCCCACCAAGCCCTGTATTTAAATTAATATCACCAACATCTGCTAATAAATACAGATAACCAGAACTCGTCGTACTATAACCTAAATTAAGTCCAACATTAGAAACATTCGATAAAGCATTATAAGTTATGCCTCCACCATTGGAGGCCAAAACAATTACATCACCCTCTACCCAAGCACCATAATTTTGTGTTCCCGTGCCAGAGCCTAGATTAAAAGTAATGGCGTCAGCATCACTATTTGTTGATGTGATATTTGTTATTGATGGAGTAACACTATTATGAACCCCAAAAAGTGATGCGTAATTATCATTTGCGTCAGCATTTATTGAAATTTTTCCAGTACCTGAATTAATAGTATTGATGCCATATGTTACAAGCCCATCATAATTTCCAACTGATTTTCCATACATAACAATATGCCCTCCTGAAGTACTAATTGTAGTTCCATCTAAGAAAATACCAGCACCTCTCCAAGATGCATCCGTATTAGTATTTGGTCTATCTAAATCATTCAAACTAGTTCCGGCAACAGCATAACCATCCCCTACTGTTAGACCATTCCATTGTGAAGCAGATTCAGTACCTCCACCAATCCATAAATGCCCACTATTTGTCGTAATTGATGAGCCTTTTCTTGTTACTACTGAACCCGATGTTGTTTCATTATCAGTGTTTGACCAAAGAATTACATTTCCACCGTTAGTAGTAAGTGACTTAGATTCAGCAAGTACTATATCTGACGATGCTTTTAGCAATATATCTCCCGCTGCACCGCCACCGGTGGTATTGAGGTTATTGTTGATGTTAATATCGCCGCCATAAATAGAAATGGGTCCAGTAATGGCTGTTGAAGAACCAATCGTAACATTAGCTGTATTGCTTGGCTTACCGATAGTCAGTCCTGTCAGTGCAGACCCAAGCGTAAGACTACTGTTGCTAAATGCACTGCTAAACGAGTTAGAATTTGTTAGTGGCTCAATGGTCAGCGCACCTTGGCCACTGATACTGCCAGAGCTGAATGAATAAGAGTTAGCCTTGAGTTCAATGGCGCCATCTGAAACTACAGCTCCATTTAAAACTAAGCCTGCATCGTCTGAATCACCTGTTATATTTACTGTTCCTGCATTTATGGTTAGTCCAGTATTTATGATTATTCCATGGTTAGTGTTATTTATAACAGTAGTCACACCATTTAGAGTGAGGTCGCCAGTGGTTGAGATCGAGCTAGAATTAGTTGCACCAAATGTCATAAGGTCAATACCAAAAGAATTTGCCCCACCGCTATTGGCATAGCCTGTGAAACTTATGCTCCCTGCACCGGCATTAACCGTATAGCCTGGATAAAATCCTATGCCGTGAGCATTTTCAGAAGCAGTAAAGTTTGCATCAATTCCACCAATAAGGGTAATATTTCCCCCACCAGAAAGTATTTCTACACCAGAGCCTGCTGCATTTCCAAATAATATACCATAGGCTCCACCCGAATGAGATTTACCAGCTGTTGGATCATCAGGAAATCCGTCACTATTTGTATCGGCACCACCACCAATATGAATATCCCCCCCTCCAGTGCTAGCTGCACCTTGTCGTGTGTCTAAGGTTACATTCTGACCTGTTAATACATATCCACCATCAGAGTTATCACTATTTGACCATAAAATGAGATCACCACCATTGGTTTCAATGCTCGTGTTATCTTGAATTTGAATATTACCTTTAGACTTGAGAGTGATATCATTTGAGCCAGTAATTCTAATATCTGATTCTACTGAAATGTCACCATCACAGACTATAGCTAAATCAGATGAATTTGCAAATGCCTCAATTTCTGAGGCATTAATTTTAGCATCACCAGACAAAGGAATAATTGTTGATCCTGTTTTTTGCCAATCCACGTTTTCGGTGCCGCCACCAGAACTGACAATAGATAAATTTCCATTAGGAACTGTGAAATTATCGTAAATAACATCGTCTTGTGAATAATTATAAAATCCAAATTTACCTTCAGGAAAGGAATCAAAGAATGAAACAGCAGTTGCTTCTATATCAAAAACTTTGGTGAAAACGCCGTCGCCAAAATCAAAATAAATTTTGACGTTAGATTCTGTATAAACTGTTTTGAATTTATAAGTGAAATTATCTACCCAACCACCTGAAGAATTTACCCCAGAAAAGCTCGCTGAAGGTTCGTATACGGCAATATTACCCCAGGTACTATTTGCAGTTTGTGTTTCCCAAAAGATAGTATTTTCATTTTGGGTGGTATCAAAGTATGATAATCGAATTTCTGCATTTGCTGTGCCCTCAGGGCTAACTGTTTGATTTCCTTGCTTCCAATCTATAAGTAAAAACTTATTTTCAGTACCAGAGTCATCAACTGCAGATTCAAACCCTAATACAAAGCCTGCAAAATCATCATCACCAGTGGTTGCTACCTTGAAACGCCCTTCAACTGACTTATTTATATAATTATCATTAGAAACATAAAAAGTTGGACTTCCATTTATTTTTTGAGTTAGCTTTTCATTAGCGGAATCATACTCCCAATCTCCATTTGCTGATGCTCCTCTTTTTACCCAATTTGAAAATGAGACTTGAGTTTGAGCATAAAGATCATTTACATTTACGAGTGAAATAAACACAACTATAGCTACTTTGAATCTTTTGTAAAAATATTTCGACTTGAATAAATTCATTTTTTTGTGGTTTTGTTTTTTTTAAAAGAATCGCGGTGCTTTTATATTGCTATTCCTAAATACTTCATAACGTAGGAAAACCTCGTGTGAACCTGAATTAAACGTAGATAGATTATTTGTGTCAAAATCATAACCATAACCTAAAAACCAATTCCTGCTTAACTGAAAGCCAGCTAATAAACTCACAGCTGCATCTATACGATATGACCCTCCTATAGTAAACTTATCATATATCTGAAAATTTCCCGATACATCCAATTGTAACGGAGAACCCGAAACAAACTTTGTCAACAATGCAGGCTTAAATAATACATCTTGACTTAAATCAAATACATAACCCGCTGTAAAATGATAATGCAAACGCTCCTTAGATATCGAACTTACAGATGCTCCTAAGTTTTTATTAATATGTTTGGTCTGTAATAAATTAGGAATTGAAAATCCTAAATAACTCTTATCTGAATACCAAAACACTCCAAAACCAAAGTTCGGAGAAATACGATTATTAATGTTATTCTGCGCCAATACATCCCCTGGGTTAAATATATTTAACTGGTTGAAATCTACATTCAGCATATGAGCACTCGCTCGTAATCCAAAGGCTAATTTATAATCATATGACGTTTGGATCGTATAACTCATATCTAAAGAAACTAAATTCTCTTCAACAGGCCCTATCGCATCATTTAAAAAACTCAACCCAATACCTAAATTAGAAGAACCTAAAGGGGAATGATACGAAAGAGCATTCGTTGTCGGTGCTCCATCCAAACCAATCCACTGAGAACGTTGTGATAAATAAATACTTGTCGTACCACGGGAACCAGCATACGCCGGATTAAAACTCAGCGTGTTATACATATAGTTACTAAACTGAGCATCTTGCTGAGAGTAACTCAATCCGCTTATAAGTATAATAACAAGTGTGACTATTTTTTTCATTTATTTTTAATTTTTACAATTTATCTTATATCTTAAAACAATCTATCTAGTTAAATATAAATAACCCTTGCGCTCTTTAAAATCTCCTGAACTTGATTTATATTTTAAAATATAAAAGTATGTGCCTGTTGGTAATAATGATGATGGTGAAATTACTCCTCTTCCATTGGAAACACCTGTGAAATAATTTCCATTTTGCCCATATCCCGATACATTATAAACCTTAGATCCCCAACGATTGTAAATCTCTAAAATATTCTCCGGATACAACTCAATATTACGGATCACAAATACATCATTCTGGCCATCTCCATTTGGAGTCAATAAATTAAAAACCTCTAAATTATCCTCTGCCGAAGGTCTATAATTATTGAACTCTAAATAATCAAAAATACCATTACCATTTGAGCCAATTGGATTTTTTGGATCTAATCCAATCTCATCTCCATTACTCAAACCATCACCGTCACAGTCACTAAACAAAAATTCATCAGATAATGACTCTGTAATTCTAGATGGTACTGATGAACAAAAATCTAATGGATCTGTACCATCTGTTTTCTCATAACCATCTACAACTCCATCTCCATCACTATCTGAATTCAATGGATCAGTACCATCTATCAATTCTTCGGCATTGGTTACTCCGTCAATATCACAGTCTGCTGTGTCCCAAGCTATACTCGGTGGAAATGTTTGACTTGCCAATACAAAATCACAAGTATCTAACGGGTCTGTTCCATCTGTCTCTTCTATATCATCCGCAACACCGTCTCCGTCACTATCAATTCTAATAATCCTAAAAATAGCATCTGACTGAATATTTAAAGTATAATTATCTCCTGCACTTAAAGTCCCAGAGGATATTAAATACTCTCCTACAGCCTCACCTGATTCTCGTGATAACACCCCTGTAAATTCATCCGAACCAAAAAGTACAGGATCTGCTGTAAATACCAATACAGGATCTTGAGCACCATAATCTTTCTCTTGATCTGGTATTAAAATTTCTATAACCTTTGGTACAATCATAAACCTTACGGTTCTACTACCATCATAATTACCAAGCCCTGTAATCGTTACCATCGCTTGTCCTACATTGATATTATCACTATAACTTAATTTATAATCGATTCCTTCCTCTAATAGGTTTGAACCATCTTCCACAATAGGCTTAGGCCTTTGTAACGATCCATTGTATACAAGATCTGCTATAGGAGCTACTGTAATATCAGTTTCCGTAATTGACCTACTATTAATCGTAAAGGTTCCTGGAGTATATGTTATATCGTAATTTGTCGATGTTAGTCCTGAAGCTGTAATCGCATAAGTTGATACCGCCTCTCCAGATACTCTACTTATTAATAAGGTTCCTGTTAAGTCGTCCTTATCCTCGCCGTTCACAAATCCTGCATAACTTACTGTTAACTCAGGATCTGACTCTCCAAATACCTTACTCTTATCGTCTGCCGTAATGGTCAGTGGAGCTTGGGTAATGTTAAAGGTTACTACCTTGTTACCAGTGTAATTGCCATAGCTAACAATCGTCACTGTAGCTATACCAACATTGATATTATTACTGTAATCTAATCCATAATCCGTTCCCTGTACCAAAGTAGTTGCTCCATCCTTCACCGTTAACGGAGGAGTAATCCCTTGACCCGTGTAAACAAAGTCCTCAATAGGTGAAACAGTAATATCTGCATCAATAATCGACTTAGCAGTGATGGTAAACACTCCTGGCGCATAAGTAATCGCATAGTTAGTTGACGTTAAACCTGAGCCTGTGATCGCATAAGTGCCTGCTGCTTCTCCTGCAACTCGACTGATCGCTAAGGTGCCTGTGAGATCTTCATCATCCTCGCCATTCACAAAACCGGTATAACTTACCGTTAACTCAGGATCATCCTCTCCAAACTCCTTTGTCTTAGCATCTGCTGTAATAGTCAGTAGAGCTCGGGTAATGTTAAAGGTTACCGTTCTACTGCCCTCGTAGGCATTTATCCCTGTAATGGTAACCGTTGCTGTGCCTACGTTGATATTATCTTGATATGATAGCGTGTAATCCGTATCTTTAACAAGTATTATTTCTCCATCTTTAACCAACGGACTTGGAGTTTGAGCTAAACCTGTATACACTAAATCGGATATAGAAGCAACTCTAATATCTGTATCTGTTATAGACTTACTACCAATAGTAAACTCTCCTGTTTCGTAAGTAATCACATAATTGGTTGACGTTAATCCTGAAGCTGTGATAGTGTAAGTAGCTGGTGTCTCTCCAGTAGTTCTACTGATAGATAAAGTCCCCGATAGATCATTCTGATCCTCCCCATTCACAAATCCTGCATAACTTACCGTTAAGTCAGGATCTGACTCTCCAAATACCTTACTCTTATCTTCTGCCGTAATGGTCAGTGGCGCTGGGGTAATATTAAAGGTTACTCTTCTTGTCCCGTTGTAATTACCCTTACCTGTAATCGTAACTGTTGCTGTACCTACATTGGTATTTGCTGCATAGCTTAACTCATAATCTGTGTCTTCTACTAAGGTTGTAGCACCATCTTTCACCAACGGACTTGGAGTTTGAGCTAATCCTGTATACACTAAATCGGATATAGAAGCAACTCTAATATCTGTATCTGTTATAGACTTACTACCAATAGTAAACTCTCCTGTTTCGTAAGTAATCACATAATTGGTTGACGTTAATCCTGAAGCTGTGATAGTGTAAGTAGCTGGTGTCTCTCCAGAAGTTCTACTGATAGATAAAGTCCCCGATAGATCATTCTGATCCTCCCCATTCACAAAACCTACATAACTTACCGTTAAGTCAGGATCTGACTCTCCAAATACCTTACTCTTATCTTCTGCAGTAATGGTCAGTGGCGCTGGGGTAATATTAAAGGTTACTGTTCTTGTCCCGTTGTAATTACCCTTACCTGTAATCGTAACTGTTGCTGTACCTACATTGGTATATGCTGCATAGCTTAACTCATAATCTGTATCTTCTACTAAGGTTGTAGCACCATCTTTCACCAACGGACTTGGAGTTTGAGCTAATCCTGTATACACTAAGTCCGTTATCGGAGATACCATGAAAGCTGATTGAGTAATAAGTCTACTTGTAATGGTAAATGTTCCTGGAGTATAGGTTATATCGTAGTTTGTCGATGTTAATCCTGAAGCTGTAATCGCATAAGTTGATACCGCCTCTCCAGATACTCTATTTATTAATAAGGTTCCTGTTAAGTCGTCCTTATCTTCGCCGTTCACAAATCCTGCATAACTTACCGTTAAGTCAGGATCTGACTCTCCAAATACCTTACTCTTATCTTCTGCCGTAATGGTCAGTGGCGCTGGGGTAATATTAAAGGTTACTCTTCTTGTCCCGTTGTAATTACCCTTACCTGTAATCGTAACTGTTGCTGTACCTACATTGGTATTTGCTGCATAGCTTAACTCATAATCTGTGTCTTCTACTAAGGTTGTAGCACCATCTTTCACCAACGGACTTGGAGTTTGAGCTAATCCTGTATACACTAAATCGGATATAGAAGCAACTCTAATATCTGTATCTGTTATAGACTTACTACCAATAGTAAACTCTCCTGTTTCGTAAGTAATCACATAATTGGTTGACGTTAATCCTGAAGCTGTAATCGCATAAGTTGATACCGCCTCTCCAGATACTCTACTTATTAATAAGGTTCCTGTTAAGTCGTCCTTATCCTCGCCGTTCACAAATCCTGCATAACTTACTGTTAACTCAGGATCTGACTCTCCAAATACCTTACTCTTATCGTCTGCCGTAATGGTCAGTGGAGCTTGGGTAATGTTAAAGGTTACTACCTTGTTACCAGTGTAATTGCCATAGCTAACAATCGTCACTGTAGCTATACCAACATTGATATTATTACTGTAATCTAATCCATAATCCGTTCCCTGTACCAAAGTAGTTGCTCCATCCTTCACCGTTAACGGAGGAGTAATCCCTTGACCCGTGTAAACAAAGTCCTCAATAGGTGAAACAGTAATATCTGCATCAATAATCGACTTAGCAGTGATGGTAAACACTCCTGGCGCATAAGTAATCGCATAGTTAGTTGACGTTAAACCTGAGCCTGTGATCGCATAAGTGCCTGCTGCTTCTCCTGCAACTCGACTGATCGCTAAGGTGCCTGTGAGATCTTCATCATCCTCGCCATTCACAAAACCGGTATAACTTACCGTTAACTCAGGATCATCCTCTCCAAACTCCTTTGTCTTAGCATCTGCTGTAATAGTCAGTAGAGCTCGGGTAATGTTAAAGGTTACCGTTCTACTGCCCTCGTAGGCATTTATCCCTGTAATGGTAACCGTTGCTGTGCCTACGTTGATATTATCTTGATATGATAGCGTGTAATCCGTATCTTTAACAAGTATTATTTCTCCATCTTTAACCAACGGACTTGGAGTTTGAGCTAAACCTGTATACACTAAATCGGATATAGAAGCAACTCTAATATCTGTATCTGTTATAGACTTACTACCAATAGTAAACTCTCCTGTTTCGTAAGTAATCACATAATTGGTTGACGTTAATCCTGAAGCTGTGATAGTGTAAGTAGCTGGTGTCTCTCCAGTAGTTCTACTGATAGATAAAGTCCCCGATAGATCATTCTGATCCTCCCCATTCACAAATCCTGCATAACTTACCGTTAAGTCAGGATCTGACTCTCCAAATACCTTACTCTTATCTTCTGCCGTAATGGTCAGTGGCGCTGGGGTAATATTAAAGGTTACTCTTCTTGTCCCGTTGTAATTACCCTTACCTGTAATCGTAACTGTTGCTGTACCTACATTGGTATTTGCTGCATAGCTTAACTCATAATCTGTGTCTTCTACTAAGGTTGTAGCACCATCTTTCACCAACGGACTTGGAGTTTGAGCTAATCCTGTATACACTAAATCGGATATAGAAGCAACTCTAATATCTGTATCTGTTATAGACTTACTACCAATAGTAAACTCTCCTGTTTCGTAAGTAATCACATAATTGGTTGACGTTAATCCTGAAGCTGTGATAGTGTAAGTAGCTGGTGTCTCTCCAGAAGTTCTACTGATAGATAAAGTCCCCGATAGATCATTCTGATCCTCCCCATTCACAAAACCTACATAACTTACCGTTAAGTCAGGATCTGACTCTCCAAATACCTTACTCTTATCTTCTGCAGTAATGGTCAGTGGCGCTGGGGTAATATTAAAGGTTACTGTTCTTGTCCCGTTGTAATTACCCTTACCTGTAATCGTAACTGTTGCTGTACCTACATTGGTATATGCTGCATAGCTTAACTCATAATCTGTATCTTCTACTAAGGTTGTAGCACCATCTTTCACCAACGGACTTGGAGTTTGAGCTAATCCTGTATACACTAAGTCCGTTATCGGAGATACCATGAAAGCTGATTGAGTAATAAGTCTACTTGTAATGGTAAATGTTCCTGGAGTATAGGTTATATCGTAGTTTGTCGATGTTAATCCTGAAGCTGTAATCGCATAAGTTGATACCGCCTCTCCAGATACTCTACTTATTAATAAGGTTCCTGTTAAGTCGTCCTTATCCTCGCCGTTCACAAATCCTGCATAACTTACTGTTAACTCAGGATCATCCTCTCCAAACTCCTTTGTCTTATCGTCTGCCGTAATGGTCAGTGGAGCTGGGGTAATGTTAAAGGTTACTACCTTGTTACCAGTGTAATTCCCTTTTCCAGTAATCGTAATCGTTGCTGTCCCTACATTGGTGTTAGCTGCATAGCTTAACTCATAGTCCGTGTCCTTAGTCAGTACTGTAGTACCGTCCTTTACCTCTGGGCTTGGCGTTTGAGCTGTTCCGTTATATACCAAATCTGAGATAGGTGAAACAGTAATATCTGCATCAATAATCGACTTAGCAGTGATGGTAAACACTCCTGGCGCATAAGTAATCGCATAGTTAGTTGACGTTAAACCTGAGCCTGTGATCGCATAAGTGCCTGCTGCTTCTCCTGCAACTCGACTGATCGCTAAGGTGCCTGTGAGATCTTCAGCATCCTCGCCATTCACAAAACCGGTATAACTTACCGTTAACTCAGGATCATCCTCTCCAAACTCCTTTGTCTTAGCATCTGCTGTAATAGTCAGTAGAGCTCGGGTAATGTTAAAGGTTACCGTTCTACTGCCCTCATATGCATTGATTCCTGTAATCGTAATCGTTGCTGTACCTACATTGGTGTTGGCCGTATAGCTTAACTCATAGTCTGTGTCTTCTACCAAGGTGGTAGCGCCATCTTTTACCTCTGGACTTGGCGTTTGCGCTAATCCGCTATATACCACATCTGAGATAGGGGAAATGGTAATATCCGTAACCGCTATCGACTTAGAATTGATGGTAAACTCTCCTGGTGCATAAGTAATCGAATAATTCGTTGACGTTAAACCTGAAGCTGTAATCGCATAAGTGCCTGCTGCTTCTCCTGCAACTCGACTGATCGCTAAGGTGCCTGTGAGATCTTCAGCATCCTCACCATTTACAAAACCGGTATAACTTACCGTTAACTCAGGGTCATCCTCTCCAAACTCCTTTGTCTTAGCATCTGCAGTAATGGTCAGTGGAGCTCGGGTAATGTTAAAGGTTACAACTCTTGTTCCGTTGTAGTTGCCCTTACCTGTAAGGGTAATCGTTGCTGTGCCTACATTGGTGTTAGCTGCATAGCTTAACTCATAGTCTGTGTCTTCTACCAAGGTGGTATCGCCATCTTTTACCTCCGGACTTGGGCTTTGCGCTGTTCCGTTGTACACCAAGTCTGAGATTGAGGCTACAGTAATTCCATTAGAGTTGATATCTCTGACCTGATCATCATCTAGCGTGATATTAGCATCCACTAATTCAGATGAAGTAGCTGGAAGAGGATTATCTCCTATCCAATAATCTCCTGTACCATCATCTATAATGGTTGCTGTTCCTGAAATCTCAGTAACAGTATTGTCTGAAGGTTGGCCAAACGTTCCAAGCGCAGAACCTATAGATGAGGAAAAGAGTCTAGCACTTGAACTCGAACCCGTAACCCCCATACGCGCCTTGAACTTATCAACCGGTCTGGTGAAATAAGCAATAAAGGAGGCGGTATTTTCAAACTCAATACCACTTAAAGATGAATTAATTCCTTCAAATCTTGTAAATCCAGTTCTACCTGAAGGGTTTGGTGTCACTGTTAAACCAGAATTTTGACCTAACTGATACGAACTTAAACCGAACAACTCTACAAACTCTTTCACTGTTGATGAGCTACCATCTATATCTACTGGATTGACCACAAAGTTTTTCACTCCTACTTTTGTCGTAGTTCCTGACAAGAAAAACTCAAAAGTAAAGTCTACATATGATCCTGAAGATGAAGATGAATTTATTTGAGGTTCAAATCTCGAGGCATTAGTATTATTATCAAAAGTAAAGCTGCTTACATTCGATTTAGCATCAATACTGATTACTATATCAATCGCTTGACCATCAATGGTAATCGCATTCACTTTTTTGTAGGTTGTCCCTACCGCACCATCTGTACCTGTAACCGTATAACTATCTAAATTGAAAGTTTGGAAGTTCGCATCATATATCATCAACCCTACCAAATCATTAGGGATTTCGAAAACTTCTAACCCAAACGTCTCTGCACCCTCAAAAATAGTGTCTTGCTCACCAGTAATATCCACTCTTACATAAACAGTGCCTCCATTAGGTATCGTCAACTGATCATCAGTTATATAGTCAACCCAAGCACTACCATTCCACCATTGAATGGCCGGAGCATTACCTAAATCTGCCTCTCCTGACGCTTGCAGTAATCTGAGCGAAAACACATCTCCTACAGGACCATTGACCTCAAAAACACCCCAATCCGAACCTTCATTAATCGTGATATCACTTACTTGTAAAGTGTTGTAAGTTGCTAATATAAAGCCCGATTTACTAGACTGACCACTGGTTGCTGTTGAAACTGTAATACTTCCAGAAGTCGCTCCCACTGGAATTGTAACAGTAATAGAAGTAGCAGAATTGACTGTAAATGTTGCAGTGACTCCGGCTACTGTCACCGCATTAACTGTGCTGAGGTTCGTTCCAGTTAAAGTGATATTGGATCCAATCTCAGCAGTAGTAGGTGAAAAAGACGTAATATTTGGTGCAGTTGCACTAATCACATAGGTCGCAAACTGAGAATAAGGTCTTAAAATATACAATGCTCTATTAGAACCGTTGAGGGTTAAACCTCCTAGATAAGCAACATCTCGATAGGTTCCTGCCGGGGTATTATTGTCTACAGTGAATTGTGGTTCTCCTGATGGGGCAGTTAAACCTAGGGTACTTAAGTCGACTGCCGTGCCTGAAGCGTCTACTATACTATAGGTTGGCGAGATATTTCCAAGTGGTCCTGTACCATTATTCACTTTCACATAAAGTGCCGTTCTTGGATATTGTAATTCTTTAAGGCGAGGCAACTGGCCATCAACCTTTGACCAATAAGTAGTGCTAAACCCTGATGGAAGGGTTGTGCCACTGGTTGGGGTAACACCTGTATACGTCGAAGAGCGAGTAACTCTTGTCTCAATATTGCCGAGAGTGTTTAACGTGGTATACAAACTATTAAATGTTCCACCTGAACTAAACCCGGTAATACCGCCAAAAGATACGTCCTGAGAGACCACATTACTCCATGAATAGGAATTTGAGATATTACTATCTAAAACGTACACTACTCCAACTAGTCCTCCGGTACCATAATAGCCGCTAGAATGATGGGCCGTCAAAATACTTCCCGTGGCGTATGATCTTTCTATTATTAATTTAACGGTTGTGCTGTTTCCTGAGGTATCATAATTGCCCACATCACCAATTAAGCCCCCTACTGACAATCTTCGAGATATTTCAGATCCAGCTGAACTAACATCTGCCGTACTGAAAGATCTTTTTATGATACCGGTACCATTGTTGATGTTTCCTACAAGTCCACCAGCAAAGAAAATAGCCTGCTTATCTGTATCGTTCGCAGTGGTTATTGGGTCTGTATTGGCAGTAGCGATTTTTCCGCTACTCCAAACCCCGTCTAAAGTTGTAGTATAGACCGTTTTAGAATGCCCAGAAGACAAACTTGCTTGACCAATACTTCCAACAATACCTCCGATACGATATTCTGTAGAATTACTAGTAGAAGAGGTGAAAATATCCATATGTGTTACTCCGAAATTTCGGATAGTAGCCCCTCTAGCCTCTGAGAAGAATCCTAGGTTAATTTGAGATCCACCTGAGTTTCTGATGGTCATATTCTGAACCTCATTCCCTAAACCCTCAAAAACCCCTTGAAAAACTGAAGTTACTACTGCAGCAGTATAATTAGTTGCGCTGACATCAATATCATCAGTTAGTGCAACTCTCTCTGCTGAGGAAACAGGAATTGTTGCTATTTCTGAGATATCATTGATAATCGTATAAGATTCGTTAGCAATTTTTAATGAGGCATTAGCTCCAGTCATTTCGATTCTTGCGTCGTTTGCCAAGTTAAATATGTAATCAAAGCCGTTCGAAGCAGCTGTTGATGCGTCACTTCCTCCATAAAAAATATTCAAGCTTGCGTCAGCATGAGTTGCAGAAATCTCACTTCCAAAAAAGATATTACCCGCTGATTGAAGTGTTAATTCAGCATCTGTAGTCCATGAAAAGTCTGACTCAATATTAATGTAACCGTCGGTTAGAATTGTTAGATCACCAGCAGCCAGAGCTGTTTCGATAACTGAAGCATTTATATTTGCGTCTTCTGATCCAAGAGAGACAATGTAGCCCGAACTTAAGTCCCATGTTGTTCCTTCATTTGTGCCACCTGAAGCGATTATATTTAAATTTCCAGCACCTCTAACAATGAATTCACTAGTCTGCCCGTAACTTGTCCCACTGCTATTCGTGGCAAATGCTCTTATATAGTAAGCACCTGGTGTAACGCCAGTAATACTTCCTGTAAATACACCCTCTCCCGTTCCGGAAGAAATTTTAGTATCGGAAAGTGTAGGATTCGCCTCGGTTCGAGACCATACAAAACCTCTTTCTGTGACATTTGCGCCTCTATCATTCGTCACATTACCATTCAAAGAAATAGTTGTCCCAGACCTCGTTGCCGACCCAGTAACAATTGGAAGACCTGGTTCGATAAACGAGGATCCACCAGATAATAACACACTGTATCTATCTATGTGACTAACCCTTTTACCTCCAATGGCAAAGTAAGAATGAAGAATATCAGCGTTTTGAAAATCTGATGACGTGTAGGTCGTTGTCTCCGTCTCATTAAGTTCTCCAACGGAACCGTCAGGTTTAGCTTTGTAGATGGAGATAGTCATGCGATAATTATTCAGGCTTGTGTTTTCAATTTTCAAAACCGCTTTTAACCAACTATACTCTTCAGTCACTCCAGTGGCAGCCGCGTCTCCTGTATTAGGAACACCATCAGTACCTGCATATCCTGTCGCATCCCAATAGATGTTAGTATTATCTATAGACGAGGAAAAGGAACCCTTATGCCAATGGTATCCATTTCCATGAAAAGATATCCCCAAAACTCGACCAAGTGATCTAGCATATTTTCCTTGCGCAGTAGTATTCAGTGATCCATTACCTTCTGGAATTTGAAACCCAAGGCCTCCATAACCTACGCCGACCGATTTGAAATACATACTGAATTCAAAAACGCTTCCGACACCCGCATTTGAGTAGCCTTGTTTTGAAATAAACACTTCATCGACATCAACACTACCAGCATCATCATTCATTCGAACAAAACCAGAATTGTTGAGTCCGCCAGTAGCTTCGTGTCTTGGATAAGTACTTATTGATCCATCATTGTAAAATGATTCCGTCAATTGATTTGAATTATTAAATTCAAAACTACTTACAACCTGTGAAGAAAGAGACATGTTAAAAATAACAAAGGTAAAGAGCAAAAAAAATCTTGATTTCATGTTTTGAGGTTTTGTTTCTAGTTAAAAACATATTTTAATTATAATTAAAAAAATCATCCTATTCTTTATTAATTTTTGCAAAAAAATAATAATCTTACAATATTTTTTATTTGATTAAAAACTCTGTTCTGCGGTTTTGATCGTGTTTTTCTTTTGTACAGTTATTTCTTTCGCAATCATTGATAGGCTGTTTCTCTCCATAACCAATGGTGGTTATTCGATCTGATGAGATCCCTCTATCTACCAACCATTGTTTTACAGATGTTGCTCTTTGAAGAGATAATCTCTCATTATACAATGCCGGTCCACGAAGATCCGTATGACCTAAGATCTCTAAGTTTATTACTGGATATCTGTTTAATATCTCTACAATCTTAGCTAACTCAATTGCAGCATCGCTTCTAATTGCATGCTTGTCAAAATCAAAGTAAATATTCTCTAACTTTAAGAGATCTTGCAAGTCTACTGCTGCTGGTGGTACCGCTTTCTCTGTAAGATAAATAGTAGTTGTATTGGTGCCTTTAAATTGTAGTGAGGAAGCATATGGTTGATAATTCTCATTGTTTACCTCCAATCTGTAGGTCTTTGATGGATCTAAATCCTTTAAAGATAATTCATTGTTGATTGCAACTATAGTGCCTAAAATACTGTTATTTTCATTTGATAAGGTAACCGATGTATTTCCTATTACATCACTCCCTTTCTTCGATTTGATCATTACTGTCAAATTTTCCAATTTTGGAATCGTTAATCCTGATAACTCATAAATATCATCTGAACCTACATTGTCTTCTTTACGGTTCGAAGAGATAAAACCTGTACCTTCTGAGACTTTATAAACCAAGCCAAAATCATCAGAAGTAGAATTGATAGGGGCGCTAAAAGTATAGACTCTTTTATTCGTACTTTTTAAATCTGTATAATACAAATCTAATCCTCCCTGACCTTTTCTATAATCCGAAGAAAAAATCAAAACATTCTCTGAGGTGATAAATGGAAAAGTATCTCTACCTAACGTATTTATTTGAGCTCCTAAATTCTCTGGCGTACCATAGGTGTTATCACTTATAGATACTCTATACAAATCAGATTCTCCTTTCGTTCCAGGCATGTCTGATGAAAAATATAAATAATCCTCATCAGGACTCAAGGCCGGATGTGCACAGTTGTATTGGTTGCTATTAAATGGTAACTCTTCTATATCTACCCAACGCTTCCCATTATACCTTGCTTTGTATATTTTTAGTAAAACATTTTCTAAAGAATCTGTCTTTACTTGATTTGCTAAATGATTGTTTCTAGTAAAATACATGGTTTTACCATCTTTTGTGAAAACGGCTGAAGATTCATTGTAAAATCTATTGATGCGACCTTTTAATTTGGAAACTTCACCTATAAGGCTATCTCCATCAATACTAACTTCATATAGGTTCGTATAAGCCTCATTATTCCAAATAGATTTGGTAGATAAAAAACTCTTTGTCTCCTTGCTACTTGAATAAACAATCTTGTCTTCTCCTAGATATGAAACCTTGTAATCTGAATATGGAGAATTAATCTTTGAGTTTTTTAGAGTAACCGAAGAAACAACAAGTACTTCTGGACTTAAAAAAATACGATTCTTAAGTTTCTCTTCTATATTCTCCTGTGGGTATTTCTTTAATAATGTAGCGTACAACTTATCTGCCTTCTTATCTTCTTTCTCACTTCGCAACACATTGATATATCTATAGTACGTGCTCTTAGAAACATCCTTCGTTCTTTTAAATAATGAATCGTAACTTACTCTAGCTAACGAATAATTAGATTGTAAGTAATATGAATTCCCTAAATTCTCAAATAACTCCGGAGAACCATAACCATCTGCAACCAAACCTTTATAAAGAGATATGGCCTCAGTATAAGACATACTATTGTACTTTGAATTAGCTCTTACTTCTCTTTCTTGTTGACCATATATAAATCCACTTACTAATAGTAAGCAAAGTGTAATATAATTAAAATGTAATTTCATCTCTATTTTGTGGTTTTTGTTTTTTTTTTTTAAAAGAATCGCGGTGCTTTTATATTGCTATTCCTAAATACTTCATAACGTAGGAAAACCTCGTGTGAACCTGAATTAAACGTAGATAGATTATTTGTGTCAAAATCATAACCATAACCTAAAAACCAATTCCTGCTTAACTGAAAGCCAGCTAATAAACTCACAGCTGCATCTATACGATATGACCCTCCTATAGTAAACTTATCATATATCTGAAAATTTCCCGATACATCCAATTGTAATGGAGAACCCGAAACAAACTTTGTCAACAATGCAGGCTTAAATAATACATCTTGACTTAAATCAAATACATAACCCGCTGTAAAATGATAATGCAAACGCTCCTTAGATATCGAACTTACAGATGCTCCTAAGTTTTTATTAATATGTTTGGTCTGTAATAAATTAGGAATTGAAAATCCTAAATAACTCTTATCTGAATACCAAAACACTCCAAAACCAAAGTTCGGAGAAATACGATTATTAATGTTATTCTGCGCCAATACATCCCCTGGGTTAAATATATTTAACTGGTTGAAATCTACATTCAGCATATGAGCACTCGCTCGTAATCCAAAGGCTAATTTATAATCATATGACGTTTGGATCGTATAACTCATATCTAAAGAAACTAAATTCTCTTCAACAGGCCCTATCGCATCATTTAAAAAACTCAACCCAATACCTAAATTAGAAGAACCTAAAGGGGAATGATACGAAAGAGCATTCGTTGTCGGTGCTCCATCCAAACCAATCCACTGAGAACGTTGTGATAAATAAATACTTGTCGTACCACGGGAACCAGCATACGCCGGATTAAAACTCAGCGTGTTATACATATAGTTACTAAACTGAGCATCTTGCTGAGAGTAACTCAATCCGCTTATAAGTATAATAACAAGTGTGACTATTTTTTTCATTTATTTTTAATTTTTACAATTTATCTTATATCTTAAAACAATCTATCTAGTTAAATATAAATAACCCTTGCGCTCTTTAAAATCTCCTGAACTTGATTTATATTTTAAAATATAAAAGTATGTGCCTGTTGGTAATAATGATGATGGTGAAATTACTCCTCTTCCATTGGAAACACCTGTGAAATAATTTCCATTTTGCCCATATCCCGATACATTATAAACCTTAGATCCCCAACGATTGTAAATCTCTAAAATATTCTCCGGATACAACTCAATATTACGGATCACAAATACATCATTCTGGCCATCTCCATTTGGAGTCAATAAATTAAAAACCTCTAAATTATCCTCTGCCGAAGGTCTATAATTATTGAACTCTAAATAATCAAAAATACCATTACCATTTGAGCCAATTGGATTTTTTGGATCTAATCCAATCTCATCTCCATTACTCAAACCATCACCGTCACAGTCACTAAACAAAAATTCATCAGATAATGACTCTGTAATTCTAGATGGTACTGATGAACAAAAATCTAATGGATCTGTACCATCTGTTTTCTCATAACCATCTACAACTCCATCTCCATCACTATCTGAATTCAATGGATCAGTACCATCTATCAATTCTTCGGCATTGGTTACTCCGTCAATATCACAGTCTGCTGTGTCCCAAGCTATACTCGGTGGAAATGTTTGACTTGCCAATACAAAATCACAAGTATCTAACGGGTCTGTTCCATCTGTCTCTTCTATATCATCCGCAACACCGTCTCCGTCACTATCAATTCTAATAATCCTAAAAATAGCATCTGACTGAATATTTAAAGTATAATTATCTCCTGCACTTAAAGTCCCAGAGGATATTAAATACTCTCCTACAGCCTCACCTGATTCTCGTGATAACACCCCTGTAAATTCATCCGAACCAAAAAGTACAGGATCTGCTGTAAATACCAATACAGGATCTTGAGCACCATAATCTTTCTCTTGATCTGGTATTAAAATTTCTATAACCTTTGGTACAATCATAAACCTTACGGTTCTACTACCATCATAATTACCAAGCCCTGTAATCGTTACCATCGCTTGTCCTACATTGATATTATCACTATAACTTAATTTATAATCGATTCCTTCCTCTAATAGGTTTGAACCATCTTCCACAATAGGCTTAGGCCTTTGTAACGATCCATTGTATACAAGATCTGCTATAGGAGCTACTGTAATATCAGTTTCCGTAATTGACCTACTATTAATCGTAAAGGTTCCTGGAGTATATGTTATATCGTAATTTGTCGATGTTAGTCCTGAAGCTGTAATCGCATAAGTTGATACCGCCTCTCCAGATACTCTACTTATTAATAAGGTTCCTGTTAAGTCGTCCTTATCCTCGCCGTTCACAAATCCTGCATAACTTACTGTTAACTCAGGATCTGACTCTCCAAATACCTTACTCTTATCGTCTGCCGTAATGGTCAGTGGAGCTTGGGTAATGTTAAAGGTTACTACCTTGTTACCAGTGTAATTGCCATAGCTAACAATCGTCACTGTAGCTATACCAACATTGATATTATTACTGTAATCTAATCCATAATCCGTTCCCTGTACCAAAGTAGTTGCTCCATCCTTCACCGTTAACGGAGGAGTAATCCCTTGACCCGTGTAAACAAAGTCCTCAATAGGTGAAACAGTAATATCTGCATCAATAATCGACTTAGCAGTGATGGTAAACACTCCTGGCGCATAAGTAATCGCATAGTTAGTTGACGTTAAACCTGAGCCTGTGATCGCATAAGTGCCTGCTGCTTCTCCTGCAACTCGACTGATCGCTAAGGTGCCTGTGAGATCTTCATCATCCTCGCCATTCACAAAACCGGTATAACTTACCGTTAACTCAGGATCATCCTCTCCAAACTCCTTTGTCTTAGCATCTGCTGTAATAGTCAGTAGAGCTCGGGTAATGTTAAAGGTTACCGTTCTACTGCCCTCGTAGGCATTTATCCCTGTAATGGTAACCGTTGCTGTGCCTACGTTGATATTATCTTGATATGATAGCGTGTAATCCGTATCTTTAACAAGTATTATTTCTCCATCTTTAACCAACGGACTTGGAGTTTGAGCTAAACCTGTATACACTAAATCGGATATAGAAGCAACTCTAATATCTGTATCTGTTATAGACTTACTACCAATAGTAAACTCTCCTGTTTCGTAAGTAATCACATAATTGGTTGACGTTAATCCTGAAGCTGTGATAGTGTAAGTAGCTGGTGTCTCTCCAGTAGTTCTACTGATAGATAAAGTCCCCGATAGATCATTCTGATCCTCCCCATTCACAAATCCTGCATAACTTACCGTTAAGTCAGGATCTGACTCTCCAAATACCTTACTCTTATCTTCTGCCGTAATGGTCAGTGGCGCTGGGGTAATATTAAAGGTTACTCTTCTTGTCCCGTTGTAATTACCCTTACCTGTAATCGTAACTGTTGCTGTACCTACATTGGTATTTGCTGCATAGCTTAACTCATAATCTGTGTCTTCTACTAAGGTTGTAGCACCATCTTTCACCAACGGACTTGGAGTTTGAGCTAATCCTGTATACACTAAATCGGATATAGAAGCAACTCTAATATCTGTATCTGTTATAGACTTACTACCAATAGTAAACTCTCCTGTTTCGTAAGTAATCACATAATTGGTTGACGTTAATCCTGAAGCTGTGATAGTGTAAGTAGCTGGTGTCTCTCCAGAAGTTCTACTGATAGATAAAGTCCCCGATAGATCATTCTGATCCTCCCCATTCACAAAACCTACATAACTTACCGTTAAGTCAGGATCTGACTCTCCAAATACCTTACTCTTATCTTCTGCAGTAATGGTCAGTGGCGCTGGGGTAATATTAAAGGTTACTGTTCTTGTCCCGTTGTAATTACCCTTACCTGTAATCGTAACTGTTGCTGTACCTACATTGGTATATGCTGCATAGCTTAACTCATAATCTGTATCTTCTACTAAGGTTGTAGCACCATCTTTCACCAACGGACTTGGAGTTTGAGCTAATCCTGTATACACTAAGTCCGTTATCGGAGATACCATGAAAGCTGATTGAGTAATAAGTCTACTTGTAATGGTAAATGTTCCTGGAGTATAGGTTATATCGTAGTTTGTCGATGTTAATCCTGAAGCTGTAATCGCATAAGTTGATACCGCCTCTCCAGATACTCTATTTATTAATAAGGTTCCTGTTAAGTCGTCCTTATCTTCGCCGTTCACAAATCCTGCATAACTTACCGTTAAGTCAGGATCTGACTCTCCAAATACCTTACTCTTATCTTCTGCCGTAATGGTCAGTGGCGCTGGGGTAATATTAAAGGTTACTCTTCTTGTCCCGTTGTAATTACCCTTACCTGTAATCGTAACTGTTGCTGTACCTACATTGGTATTTGCTGCATAGCTTAACTCATAATCTGTGTCTTCTACTAAGGTTGTAGCACCATCTTTCACCAACGGACTTGGAGTTTGAGCTAATCCTGTATACACTAAATCGGATATAGAAGCAACTCTAATATCTGTATCTGTTATAGACTTACTACCAATAGTAAACTCTCCTGTTTCGTAAGTAATCACATAATTGGTTGACGTTAATCCTGAAGCTGTAATCGCATAAGTTGATACCGCCTCTCCAGATACTCTACTTATTAATAAGGTTCCTGTTAAGTCGTCCTTATCCTCGCCGTTCACAAATCCTGCATAACTTACTGTTAACTCAGGATCTGACTCTCCAAATACCTTACTCTTATCGTCTGCCGTAATGGTCAGTGGAGCTTGGGTAATGTTAAAGGTTACTACCTTGTTACCAGTGTAATTGCCATAGCTAACAATCGTCACTGTAGCTATACCAACATTGATATTATTACTGTAATCTAATCCATAATCCGTTCCCTGTACCAAAGTAGTTGCTCCATCCTTCACCGTTAACGGAGGAGTAATCCCTTGACCCGTGTAAACAAAGTCCTCAATAGGTGAAACAGTAATATCTGCATCAATAATCGACTTAGCAGTGATGGTAAACACTCCTGGCGCATAAGTAATCGCATAGTTAGTTGACGTTAAACCTGAGCCTGTGATCGCATAAGTGCCTGCTGCTTCTCCTGCAACTCGACTGATCGCTAAGGTGCCTGTGAGATCTTCATCATCCTCGCCATTCACAAAACCGGTATAACTTACCGTTAACTCAGGATCATCCTCTCCAAACTCCTTTGTCTTAGCATCTGCTGTAATAGTCAGTAGAGCTCGGGTAATGTTAAAGGTTACCGTTCTACTGCCCTCGTAGGCATTTATCCCTGTAATGGTAACCGTTGCTGTGCCTACGTTGATATTATCTTGATATGATAGCGTGTAATCCGTATCTTTAACAAGTATTATTTCTCCATCTTTAACCAACGGACTTGGAGTTTGAGCTAAACCTGTATACACTAAATCGGATATAGAAGCAACTCTAATATCTGTATCTGTTATAGACTTACTACCAATAGTAAACTCTCCTGTTTCGTAAGTAATCACATAATTGGTTGACGTTAATCCTGAAGCTGTGATAGTGTAAGTAGCTGGTGTCTCTCCAGTAGTTCTACTGATAGATAAAGTCCCCGATAGATCATTCTGATCCTCCCCATTCACAAATCCTGCATAACTTACCGTTAAGTCAGGATCTGACTCTCCAAATACCTTACTCTTATCTTCTGCCGTAATGGTCAGTGGCGCTGGGGTAATATTAAAGGTTACTCTTCTTGTCCCGTTGTAATTACCCTTACCTGTAATCGTAACTGTTGCTGTACCTACATTGGTATTTGCTGCATAGCTTAACTCATAATCTGTGTCTTCTACTAAGGTTGTAGCACCATCTTTCACCAACGGACTTGGAGTTTGAGCTAATCCTGTATACACTAAATCGGATATAGAAGCAACTCTAATATCTGTATCTGTTATAGACTTACTACCAATAGTAAACTCTCCTGTTTCGTAAGTAATCACATAATTGGTTGACGTTAATCCTGAAGCTGTGATAGTGTAAGTAGCTGGTGTCTCTCCAGAAGTTCTACTGATAGATAAAGTCCCCGATAGATCATTCTGATCCTCCCCATTCACAAAACCTACATAACTTACCGTTAAGTCAGGATCTGACTCTCCAAATACCTTACTCTTATCTTCTGCAGTAATGGTCAGTGGCGCTGGGGTAATATTAAAGGTTACTGTTCTTGTCCCGTTGTAATTACCCTTACCTGTAATCGTAACTGTTGCTGTACCTACATTGGTATATGCTGCATAGCTTAACTCATAATCTGTATCTTCTACTAAGGTTGTAGCACCATCTTTCACCAACGGACTTGGAGTTTGAGCTAATCCTGTATACACTAAGTCCGTTATCGGAGATACCATGAAAGCTGATTGAGTAATAAGTCTACTTGTAATGGTAAATGTTCCTGGAGTATAGGTTATATCGTAGTTTGTCGATGTTAATCCTGAAGCTGTAATCGCATAAGTTGATACCGCCTCTCCAGATACTCTACTTATTAATAAGGTTCCTGTTAAGTCGTCCTTATCCTCGCCGTTCACAAATCCTGCATAACTTACTGTTAACTCAGGATCATCCTCTCCAAACTCCTTTGTCTTATCGTCTGCCGTAATGGTCAGTGGAGCTGGGGTAATGTTAAAGGTTACTACCTTGTTACCAGTGTAATTCCCTTTTCCAGTAATCGTAATCGTTGCTGTCCCTACATTGGTGTTAGCTGCATAGCTTAACTCATAGTCCGTGTCCTTAGTCAGTACTGTAGTACCGTCCTTTACCTCTGGGCTTGGCGTTTGAGCTGTTCCGTTATATACCAAATCTGAGATAGGTGAAACAGTAATATCTGCATCAATAATCGACTTAGCAGTGATGGTAAACACTCCTGGCGCATAAGTAATCGCATAGTTAGTTGACGTTAAACCTGAGCCTGTGATCGCATAAGTGCCTGCTGCTTCTCCTGCAACTCGACTGATCGCTAAGGTGCCTGTGAGATCTTCAGCATCCTCGCCATTCACAAAACCGGTATAACTTACCGTTAACTCAGGATCATCCTCTCCAAACTCCTTTGTCTTAGCATCTGCTGTAATAGTCAGTAGAGCTCGGGTAATGTTAAAGGTTACCGTTCTACTGCCCTCATATGCATTGATTCCTGTAATCGTAATCGTTGCTGTACCTACATTGGTGTTGGCCGTATAGCTTAACTCATAGTCTGTGTCTTCTACCAAGGTGGTAGCGCCATCTTTTACCTCTGGACTTGGCGTTTGCGCTAATCCGCTATATACCACATCTGAGATAGGGGAAATGGTAATATCCGTAACCGCTATCGACTTAGAATTGATGGTAAACTCTCCTGGTGCATAAGTAATCGAATAATTCGTTGACGTTAAACCTGAAGCTGTAATCGCATAAGTGCCTGCTGCTTCTCCTGCAACTCGACTGATCGCTAAGGTGCCTGTGAGATCTTCAGCATCCTCACCATTTACAAAACCGGTATAACTTACCGTTAACTCAGGGTCATCCTCTCCAAACTCCTTAGTCTTAGCATCTGCAGTAATGGTCAGTAGCTTTGGTAATACAATTAGTAAATCAGATTGAAGCACAAACTCATAATTTGAGTCTGCTCCACCCGTTAAACTAATTGGGTATGTTCCCACATTGGAAAATTGTGTTGCCGTCGAACTGATTGTTGGTTCAGTAGACATCTTGATATCTCCATTTGCTAAACCATTATAAGTAAACGTAAAAGTTGGATTTGATTCACCATAAACTCGCTCCTTCCTATTCGCAGTGACCACCAAATTTCTTTTAGTGATTTCAAAATCAGCGCTTGTATAAGCTATAAGATAATTACTGTTATTCAGTGTATTCTGAGTAATCGCATAAACCCCAGCATCTTCTCCCTCTTCTCTTGAAAGATCTCCCTCGAAAGAGACAAGATCTCCATTTGGAAGTGTTTGGCCTACTTCAGGAATAGACATGTAGGTTAATATTGGATCTTGCTCTCCATAAACTTTCGTTTTGGATTGCGCCGTAACAGTAACCGGAAGCTTCGTGATAGTAAAGTCTGCAGCATTATAGGTAATGGCATAATTACTATTCGAAAGTGTATTTCTGTCTATCACATAAGTACCCACATCTTCACCTGTGGTTCTAGATAAAGCACCGGTAAAGGCTACTGTCTCCCCGTTAGGTAAACTACTACCTAATGCTGGTACCGCTGTAAAAGTTAAATCTGGATTGAGACTTCCAAAAACCTTAGACTTAGCCTGAGCTGACACAACAACAGGTAAAGCATTAATGGTAAAGTCTGCACCATTAAAACTTAGGGTATAATTACTATTATTCAGCGTATTCTGAGTAATCGCATAAACCCCTACATCTTCACCCACTTCTCTTGCAATGGCACCTGTAAAAGAGACCATTTCTCCATTCGCTAATGTACTTCCAACAGCTGGCACAGCTTCGAAAGTCAAAGATGGATCAGCATCCCCGTAATTTTTATTCTTAGCCGCAACGCTAACAGTAACTGGTAACTTTGTAATGCTCAGGTTACCTGTTTCATATGTTATATCATATTCAGTCGATGATGTTAAACCACTTGCTGAAATTTCATAGGAACCTACTACTTCTCCAGGTTCTCTCTGAAATACCAAAGCCCCGCTTAAGTCATTTTCATCTTCTCCCAATACAAAACCATCATAGCTTACCGTATTTGCAGGATCAGCTTCACCATAAACTTTACTCGCATTATTCACGCTGATAGTTAGTGGCGCTTTATTTACTGCAAAGGCAACTGTTGCAGTTGTATTACCCCCACTATTGGTTGCCGTAATTGTATAAGTCAAAGTTCCTGTTGTCACTTGCGGAGTACCACTGATAAGACCTGTAACAGCATCAAGTGTTAAACCAGCTGGTAGAGAAGGCGAAATCGCAAAAGACACGATAGGCCCTCCATTAGCTGTCGGAGTGCCAGAGTTAAACGAAAATCCTCTTGTCAGATCATTAAATGATGCATATGTTAACGAAGAAGGTGGCGTATCATTCACCACAATAGTAAAGGTGGTTGAAGTACTACCTCCAGTATTTGTTGCTGTCACCGTGTAGGTTGTATTTTCAGATAGCACAGTAGGTGTACCTGAAACCTCTCCTGTTAAAGTATTGAACAAAATTCCTGCTGGAAGCTCTGGTGATATTGTATAAGACACAATAGCTCCACCCGAAGCAGTTGGTGTCATAGAATTTATAACCCCATTTTTTGTAGCAATTATAGAATTCTGTGGGTAAGTAAAATTACTTGGAGCTACATCAACAACAGCCAAGGTCAAATCATAATCGCTCGTTCCAAACAAGTTTTCGGCCGTAATAGTATATGTCGCAGCAGGAGATAGCACTGTTGGCGTTCCTGAAATTTCTCCTGTGGAAGTATTAAAACTGAGTCCTTGTGGCAATGCAGTCGCTAATGAAAACCTTGTGGTTTCACCTCCTGTATTAGTTGGAAGAAGTGGTGTCATCAAAACACCCTTTGTAACTGTAACAGGATCTGAATAAGAAATAATAGGTGGTGCATCATTAATAATCAACTGAATGGTTCCATCAACAAAACCAGCAGAATTTGAACCTCTAATAGTGTAGCTTGTTGATCCTACAATTACTGTTGGGGTCCCTGATATTGCACCCGTTTGCGCATTTAACATTAACCCAGCAGGTAAAGGGGTTCCTTGGACTGTAAAAGCAGCTATTTCACCTCCAGAATTTTGGAACGGCAAAACTTCTACCATTTCAACCCCTTTAGATAACACGACAGGAGCTGGGTAAGATAAGCTTGTTGGTACTGAATCTTCAACCGTTATTTGGAGGTCGAAGGTAGTTCCACCTCCAGTATTTTCTGCCTTAATGGTGAATGTTTCTTGAGCAGATATAAATAATGGCGCTCCACTAATTTCTCCAGTGATGGTGTTAAGGCTCAAACCTAGTGGTAAAGCCGGAGTTACACTATAACTCACAACTGCCCCTCCACTCACACTTGGTGATAATGGAGTAATGGTTTGGCCTTTAGTAAATACTTGCGGTGTGCTATAACTCAAATTAGAAGGCAGCAGATCAATCACCGACAAACTAAAGTCTGCATTTGAAACTCCTCCTAAATTTCTGCCTGAAATTTGATAGTTGGTTTCGGCCGATAAAGTAGTCGGTGTACCCGTGATTTCACCTGTCTGTTGGTTCAAACTTAAACCAGCTGGTAAAGGTGGCCAAACTTCATAACTTGTTACGGTTCCAGCACTTGAAGCTGACGATATTGGAGTAATAGCAATCCCAATGGGAAGGTTTAATGCATCGCTATATGAAATTGATGGAGCCTCTGGCAAGTTCACCGTTAGGGTTGATGCAACCGCCGCTGCTTTATGTGTACCTGTTTCTTGTTGATAAGCATAAAGCTTGGTGACACCGTCTCGCTTCAGCGTAATTCTGTTTCCTGAAATACTGGCAATCTCATCATCGGCTAACACATAGATAATCGGTGCAGTGCTTGAAGATGTTGGTGCATCAACATCAAAATCTGCATCTGTTACTACTTTGGTGTAATTAATTAATCCGGTTAAACCTGCCGCAGTCTTATAGTTATCTGCAACCACCAACAAGGTAATTACCTTTGTAGCATTAAAACTGCTGGTTTCCTCCTGTACCGCCGTCAGCACGGTAATTCCATTACCCACCAAAGATACTTCTCGACCCGAAACTGTGGCCACTTGAGGATTGCTCGAGTAATAGGTAAATAATCCTGAACTGTTACTTTGCGGTTTCTCCAAGGTAAAAGACAAATCATCTAGACTTTTGGTAACTGTGTTTATCCAAGTTACGGTTGGCGTAGGTTTGACTGGGTCTTTCACCAACAGAACAGCGTTGGCTGAAGCAGCTAAATAAGCTCCAGCAGCAGCCTGCTGAGCCGTGATTTGTGCAACCCCTTTGCCAACAATGGACAATGTATTGCCAGAAATGGTTGCTACATTCGGATCGCTAGACTGGTAAGTGACGCTACCTTGGCTCGGTGAATTAACCGATAAAGTCAAAGGATCGTCGTCAACAAAGGCAGTCAGGCTATTGAATTCAACCACAGGGTAATCCTTAACAGTGATAGGTACCAATTGCGTCGCAGGCATGTAATCTGGAGTTTCTGCCTGTTTTATTGTCAAGGTATCTCGACCAATTCCTAGAAAATTTATATAGTTATTATTGTAAGCTGCTACATTACTTTCCTCAGGAATCGACATTGTAATTTCACCTGAACTGTTTGAAACTGGCGAATTGAAACTCATCAATCGATCTGAAAGCATAGCCTCAATTGGTAGAACAGTGGCTAGTCCAGGGTCATTTTTTGTCGTACCAATTACAGTGATTGCATCATTGGTATCTTTAAATTCTACCGGGCTTGAGTCATTAGATAAGTAATCAGGGTTGTTATTAACTACACAAAAATGACCTGATGTACTGTAGTTTCCGTAAACATAAATTCTCAACTCAATTTCTTCATTTCCAGCAATAGGCTCTGCAGAAGCCAAGCTCAAAGAAGTATATCGCCAATTGTTTGAATTTGTCTTGGTTTCATAATTTGAGGAAGTACTGTTAAATGTTTTGCCTTGGAATTCGCCTAATGATGAAGCAAAATCATCAATTGACCATCTTAATTGTAGTTTGGTTTGATGAGATGCATGATAGCCTTGTAGGACAATACGCTCTAGATCTATCAAACTTTCTGTATTAATTTTCAAACTTATGTAAGGTGCAGTGGCTGTATTCAAAGTAGAACCAACCACAGTTGGTAAACCGAACTTAAGTCTATCTGAAGAAAAACGACCGGTCAATCCAGAATAAGTAAATTCACCAGAAAGGATAGCTCCTTCTTTTCGGGTACTTTGGGTATATGGTTCGTCTAAAGTAGAGGCATTTGCAGGATACCATGACACAATAGATTCGGCTTTCGCCAACGGCATTCCCAATTCAAAACCAGTTTTTGTAGCAGTTCCACCCTCGGCTGTAACTTCGACCGATCCTGGACTTTCTCCATCAGGAACCACAGCTGTCACTTGAGTAGAAGAATTCCTCTTGAAAGCAGCCACTACCCCTCCAATTTTCACTTCTGCTACATTGTTAAAGTTCGTTCCTGTAATGACAATTGGTTGACCCACCTGTGTTTTAGTTGGTGTAAAGGAAATAATTGTCGGAGCTGACTTGTAAGAAAAATTTGATTTATTGACTGTTCCTCCTGGAGTAGTTACTGTTACATTACCACTTTCCCCTGCCCCTACTGTTGCTGTTATCTGTGTAGAGCTATCTACGGTAAAGCTAGTAGCAGCAGTACCGCCAAAAGCGACTGCTGTTGCGCCTGTAAAACCAGTACCGGTAATTACAACTTCCATATCAGAGCCTGCAGATTTGGGTGTAAACGCAGTGATTGTTGGTGCTGCATTTTTAATTATAAAATATCTATCAGAGTATGTTAGAATCGATTTAAACCCTTTTATGGTAATGGAATTTTCTCCACGTTCAATGCTTGAGTAATTTGATGAAGTTATGGTTGACCATGAACTTGTTGTTGCTGAAGAACCATAAAACACCATAGGCTCATGTAGGGTTCCTGTCACATCATCAGGGTTCCATTCGAAAGTAATATCAATATTGGTACCTCCAGACATTGTACTCGTTGTTTTTTTAATTTTCCAGGTTTTTGCTAGATAATCTTGAACCCCTGAGCCTGGATTAGTGACACCATCAGCAACAGAAACAGAGAAAACCTCATCTGCTCCTAAATTATTGGTAATGGTTACCGGAGAATAATTGGTTGAAGTACCCACAGGAAAAACCTTTGGTTCATTAGATACATTAGACTTCAGATAGCCAGTACCTAACATTTTCACATAGGCACTATTACTAAAGTCTTCAATGTTATTCACCGTCGCACTGTATGTGTTGTTTAAGGATAAAGAATTCCCATTTAACTTCAGCGTTCCTTGGTTTGTCCAATCGGCAGCGAGTTGATAAGTTCCATCCCCAGAATTCTTTAGTATAAAGAATTTATTTTCGGCAAAGGCTACTGGAGCAGATCCTGCCGAACCATCTTCATTCACTGTCCAAGAATCTAATTGGTTTAATGTATTGGTGCCTGAAGAAGTAGAATAGTATGGGGTGGTTTCCAAATTAACTAAAACTTGCGTACTCACTACACAACCATTGGATTGGGTAGCGGTCAGTCGATAATAGGTAGGCGTTCCATTGGTATAATTCGAAATGATCAAATTAGATGTATTTGTTCCCGAAATATCACCTCCATCGGTTAGGTCAGTAAATGTGCCGTCTAATGGACTGGTGCTGGTGCTCCACTGATAAGAAGCAATTGTTTCGCCAGAGATTGGCATAGCCTCACTGGCAAGGTCTAGCGTTGTGCCAGACAGTATATACTTTTCTACTGGCAATGCCTCTCTGATGTACGGAACCGTTTCATAGCCCCCACCTAGAAAAGTAATTTCAGAAAGTCCATAATAAGCGCCGTCTGTTTGATCTTCTTTTCTAAATCGAAAATAACGTGCTGTTACATCATTAATGGCTAAGGTTTGCCCGTTTAATGGTAGGGAAGGAATTGCATTGATTTGCCTTGTCCAATTCACTCCATCGGTACTCGACTCCAAATAGCCCCCGGTAAAATTGGGCTGGACTGGTGCTCCTCCATCTAACAGACCATTAAAATTTGATAGGCGTACTCCGTTTACTGTGACTGTTGCACCCAAATCTGCTACAATAGAAGCTACTTTCTTAGTGTCAGTAATATCAGAGGAGGTAGACCAATTAGAGTTTCCAGAGAATGAAAAATTGTTCAAGATACCATCTGCACCATTTCCTGAAAGGTCTGAAAGTGTAGTTCCTACTCCCTCCATAAACTTATAATATCCGACCAATCCAGAAGATTCCGTGACATCTGCAGACATAGAAGATTGGATTTCGGATTGCGGCTTAACGTAATTCCAAATACGGACCTCATCCATATTTCCTTCAAATCTTCTGCTAGAACTAGGAGAACCTCCTAAAATTAAATTACCACCAGTACCTAAAGTTGTAAAACCTTGGTTGTTCGTTTTCTCACCAATTTTCACCCCATTTACATAGACTATTATTTTTCCTGTTGAAGCATCATAAGTTCCCGCTATGTGAGACCACTGGTTCTTAGGAATAGTCTCGCCATCACTTATAAAGCTGTCATTTTTTGTACCATTAGCGACTGTAAAGGCCACCGATCCACCTACCGCAACATCTTCGTAACCACCCAGATAACACCTACAATTATTATCCCAATTTGCGTATTGGTTAAAAACCTGCTCAACTTTAGATCCTATTCGTAGACCAAATTGACCATCTTTTTCAACAACCGGGTTTTTAAACCAATCATTGTCAAATGAACGGGGATAAACCCAAGCTTCAACAGTAATTCCAGACGTTGTAGCTTGTATCGAAGCTGGCTGACCAATAAACACATTATCATCATTTCCATCAAAACTCAAGGCAGAGGTAACTGGAAAACTCTCAGAATTAGTAACCACCAAGCCTGTCTGTAAATTTCCATCCGTCAGTTGTGTTTTATCACTGGTAAATACAACGCCACCACTTAGTGTCAATCCTGTCTTGGGCGCTGTATAGGTAACATTAGAAATGGGTATATCTCCCTCATCACAAGCCCCGTAGACATCAGCTACTGTTAGTGTGGAGGGGTTGGTATAAACAAAATCAGAATTTCTAGTTCCATATAATTTGAGCCTATATTGAAAACCATGTAGTTTGGCATCTGCCTTGGAAATAGTCAAAGCCGCACTTGTACCTCCTCTTCCAGAAAATCCGCTGTAGGTGATCCCAGCATCGGTAGAAGCTGAAAGATTTGTCCAAGAAACCCCACCATTATCTGATCTTTGCCATAAGTAATCTGTTGATGTGGAAAGTCTGCTTAAGCCAGTTGCTTTAACCACTACATTTTCTTGGTCCGTTAGGGCAAAGGTATTCGCCAGTGCATCGTACAAAGGCCCACTATAATTAACTGTTATCGCACGAGGTGCTGATTGGCAGCCCGTTTCAAGACTAATCGCAATGGCGTAATATGTGGTAGTTTGTCTAATTTCTGGGGTAGTATATGTAGTAGAATTTGATAACAGTAGTTGGGTTCCTGCTGCATCTGCATACCAATTTACTGGAGCATCAGTTGGAGAAATTGAGCTCACTGAAAGATTTACAGTATTAGCTCCATAAACTTGACGGTTATTACCTGAACCAATCGTAGGCCCCGCCAACATCGTTACCTTCACCGGTGTTCTTGGGCTTTCACAAGTAACTCCATTTACGGTTATTGAAGCAGAAACATACCTGGTGGTCGTTGCACTTAAGTTGTTTATCGTTGCATAAGCAGCGTTCGGGACACCACCTATTGGATTTTCATACCAATTCAAAACCCCTCCTGCAGAAGCTTCAGCTGTGAGTACTACGTCACTAAACTGACAAGTGGTAAGGCTTGGCGCTGCAACAATCGAAGGCGTTTGAATTAATGTTAGCGGAATTGCAGTTCTTGTAGAAGCACCATTACAATTGCTTGCCTCTACCCAATAAGTGGTATTGGCACTAATTACCGGAGTTGTAAATGAAGGGCCCTCTCTTAATAGATTTCCTTCTGTCTCGGCATCATACCATTTAATAACAGCCTCAGAACTGGTAGATGCCGTGAGGGTAAAGCTTGCCGCATCACATTTGGTATCCTCAAATGTACCGAGCGTAGCCGTTGGTATGGCCAAATTCAATATGGCTTCTACAGCTTCTCTAGCTGCAGCAATACACCCATTAGCATTTTCTGCTTCTGCATAAAATGTAGTATTTTGAGTAATCTCTGGGGTATTGAACACTTCTCCGGAAACAGACTGACCTAATAAATTTCCACCAGTTGGTGCATCATACCAATTAACAAAAGAGGTCTCACCTGCAGAAGTAGTTGCAACCAATGGCACAGAACCTGTTCCACAAATGGTTACATCAACTGCCTCGGTAATAGTAGGTAAAGGAACAATCTTAATTTCTACTGGGGCTGTATAAAATACCGAACTTGGATCGTCCGAACTGGCAATTCCTCTTCTGAAGTAGGTGGTTTGGGTTAGGTTGCCTGGCTCAAGAGTGGCAGCTGTTTCATTAGCAATAGTAGAAAACCCAGAGATTTCATCTGTGGTAGAACTCTGCCAACTGTAAACAATATCTCCACTTATAACTTGCCCAGGAGCTAATGAAGCAATCTCTTGAGTGGTGGTTCCAATACAAATCTCTTGATTTTCAGCAATACTACCTGATTCAAATACTCTATTTCTAAAGACATCTAGACTACCGTTTGATACATTAGCACCGATAATATCAACCTTACCATCACCATCAACATCTGCTATTTCAACTTGCTGATAACTATCGTCCGACTGAATAATAGTTACGGATTCTCCAAAGGACACCGCACCATTCGTAGATTGGTTTTCTAAATATGAAAACTTTGACCCTGATCCATTGACATAATCAGAAGTTACAATATCCAACCGACCATCTCCGTTTAGATCTCCTAAAGTTAATCCTACTGTATTTCGTAAGTCTTTAATTTTGAAATCTTGTCTCGGCTCTACATCAAAATCGCTTCCGGAATTACGCCAAATATGTAATATCGGTCTAGTAGCATTCGTTGCAACAATATCGAGATTCCCATCACCATCTACATCGAAAAACATAACAGTGTAGGCCTTATCCATACCAAACATATTAGGTAATGGCAAAAGCGCCAATCTTTGCATTGAAAAGTTGGAGACAAATGGATTTCCCTGCTGTGTGTTGTTCTTGAACAAGAGAACATAACCATCGGCTCCATAAACTGCATCGTGTGCTCCATCGCCATCAAAATCACCAAAATCACCTCCATAGGCCGAGGATAAATCGAAACTTCTTTCGCTTTCAATGGTTTCAAACCCAAAGTTACCCGCTGTTGAGGTATTTTGAGTATAATAAGGTCTAACCGTTCCTTGCTCCGTTGATACTCCAAAAATATCTAATCTTCCATCTCTGTTGATATCAAAAGGAAGGAAGGCAGCATTCACCTTATAATTATTTCCAGAAGCCATGATCGACTCACTATTCCCAAGACTTCCGGTTCCGATAGTTGATGTGTTCGGATTAATGAAACCTCCATCATTGATATTATTTGAAGCGCCTATGTCTAATTTGCCATCATTATTGAAATCAGCAAAAAGTATACTCCTAGAAGAATTGGGGGTATAAGTAGGAGAAACGCCAGTGAAGGTTGATACTGCTGCAAAAGTTGAAGCATCTAACTTTCCTGCTACCGCTGTGTTTTTCAAAAAGTTTGGTTGGCCATTGCTTGCAAAGCTCACAACATCCAATTTTCCATCAATGTCAAGATCCATTAAGGCAAACTTTTGATCATAGCTTGAAGAAAAAGATGTTGAGAAGCTGATTGGATTTTCAAAAGTAAGATTACTATAGCTGTGTGACGCATAAACTGCATTGGCTAAAGCTATATTTATGGGTGTAAACTTAATAGGTGATACTGCACTGAGCTTTGTATTTGCGTTGGTCACTGTAAAAAAGGCAGTACCTACATAAGAGGGAACCGTAACCGTAAGTGAATTGGCGTCACCAGAAACAACTTCACACTTCATACCTCCTAGGTAAACAATATTGTTTGCCGGTATCGGGTCAAAATATTCACCATTGATCACTACGTTAGCTCCAACTTGTGCAGTATTCGCGCTGAGATTATTAATTTTTGGAACACCTGTAAATGTTAATGAAACTTCATCAATTGCTATTAAACCACTATTCACCCCGTTTGATTCGAAGGTAGGGGTACGTGGATTAGGTAAAAGTCTAGCGCTATAAGTTTGCGTACCTGAAACACCTAAAGGATGATAGACAACCATTGTGGTCGTTCCTTGTCCTGATTGAATTTCGGAACCTCCTTCTACTGACCATACGATATCATAGTTTTGCCCATCTTGGTCAAAAACTAGATTAACGGTAGTAGTCGTTCCTGGAGTATAGGTTTCTGAGCTAGTCACAATCCTAGGGTTCGTAGGGTAAATAGTGGGTGGCGAGGTTTGGGTAATACTGCCCTGCTGAAGAGCTGACCACTCAAACATGATTCTGTAACTTTCTCCTGGTTCCAGATTACGTGAGGAGAAGGTGACTTGTCGGTCATTGACTAATGGGTCAGTATTTGTGTATGGTTCCCAATTTTGCTCGTTATTTAAAACTTTTGTAATGGTTGTATAATCAGAATAAATGACATTAGTTCTTGGAGTGGGTTCAAACAAAGAAGTTTTCGCAAAAAACACACGCGGGGGTTTGTCTGATACAGACTCATTTTTGAACTTAAATGACATCGAAATGGAAGAAGCATTCGCGGGAACTACAACATCTTTATAAAGATAAATTACAGCATTAACACTTTGAGGAGTGGTAAGTGACTGAGTAATGGTATTATCCGATACGTAGGCTCCAAACTCTCCACTACTTTTTTCTGCGTTCCCAATAAACCATTTATTTTCTCCTGAAGGGTGATTAACAATATTCCAACCATGAACACCTTCGAATCCACCATCTGACGAAGGGTTAATAATAACATTTTGTGCCTTTAAGTTACTTACTGAAAGAAATAGGACAAAAAAAAATAACGACAAACTAAATTTCATGCTATGTTTATAAATTATGAATAAGAAATAATGATATGTTGATATCTATTTAATAGGTTTTTAAGATGTTATTTTTTTTTATAACCGATTAGGTTTACAATAATTTGAGTATCATACTCAAATCCTTTAATAACAGTATCTCGTTTGATTATTTTTACAGAAACAATAGAATCTTTAGGAATTAGCTTTAGTCTATCAGTTGAAACTATACTTTTATTTACTAGGTATAAAGCATTCTTAGAAACTGATGACTCCTGATATTTATTGATGGTTAATGGTTTTAAAAATTTATCCTTTATTGTATGTCCTTTTGGAATTTTTTTAATTTCCTGTCCTTTAGAATAAGACGAGAAGATAATGAGTAAAAAAGACAGAATTATTTTAATGGTATTAAAGGCTGATTTATTCGTCATTTGAATGAAAATTTTATTATTCGCGCAAAAATATAAAAAAAACGGTAATAATTTGAAATATCATTACAAAGTAATTGTTTTTATAAAAAAGGACTATTTTTACATCAAGTCGTTCCATTTTAAAATGGAAATATTATTTCTTTCTTTGTTTTTTTGTATTTATCTTTTTATAACAAATAAAGATAAGTTAAACATAAAATTATTAAGTTCCTGGTTAATACTGTTCTTGATTTATGCCCTAGCACATACATCAATAAACTCAAAAGGCTATGCAACTTTAAAAACATTACTTTTCAATCATTTTACTCCTTTTTATTTACTTGCAGGTCCTAGTTTTTACTTCTTTATTAAATCTGCAACAAAGGATAATTTTAAATTTAAAAAGGTCCATCTTATTCACTTAATCCCATTCTTCATCCAATGTATAGCTATTTATGAATATATTATGGTTCCTTGGACAACAAAAATGGAATTGGTTAATGGTTTTTACTTAAACCCAGAGAATCAGTCTAGTGTCCAGGTTAATATTTTTTTTAATTCTCAAACGAACTATTTAATACGTTTTTTTCATATAACAGCATACCTTATAGCGTCAATAATTTGGCTGAAGAAATTTAGTACTTTCAACCAAATAAAAAGACTTAAAGTAATTACATTAATTACCTCTAGTATTGTTATATCATATAATGTCAATGTAATTTTAATTTTAATAAATGGTATATATAAGTCGTTATTCATTACAGTGATAAATTTTATAGGTATTTTCTCATTGTTTTTATTAATCTTAGAATTTATTAAAGCTCCTGAATTGTATATAAATACTAAAAAAATAAACAAATCTTATTTGAATGATTCAATTTATATAAAAAAAATAACAATAAAACGATAAATAAGGAAGACGAAAAACAAATCGCACTAAAAATTGAAGAAATAAAAAAAAATGAGATTTTTTTTTAAATCCTAATAATAAATTCAGGGATTTTTCGTCATTGGTTAACTTCCCAAATCATGTCATTAGACAATATTTAAAATTAGAAAACACAACATTTACCGATATAAAAAATAAAGTACGCGTATCTCGCGCTAAAAAAATACTAGAAGAAACCAAATTGAAGTATAACCTTAGTTATATTTCTGAACAATCTGGGTTTAATTCTAAGTCTAACTTCTACTCCATTTTTAAAAAATACGAAAAATGTACTCCAAGAGAATATCTGCATAAAAAGAAATTAATATAATATGTCTAGCCAAAGTGTAATGTTTTTAATTATAGACTTTTAAACTCTTTCTCCTTATCACTGAATGAAGAGAGAAAATACTTAGTTTAAAGTGTAGTCATATTTCTAAGAGTAAGATATCAAGAATTCATTTAGAGTTGTGTTAAAAAACAAGTGATTAAAAGTGATAATTTAATTTTTTTTCTTTGATTTAGCTAATCTTATTGAATAATAAATAGTCCATTTATATCAAAAATTTTAAGTGATTTTCTAGAGAATTAATAATTCTTTAATCATTAATTCAAAAATTATATCTAAGCCATCGATATAAACCAAGCATGAAAATCGTCAGTAAAAAGTGTACTGATTAAGTCAAAAACTAAGAGAGTGTTTCCAAAATGGAAACTTTCAGTTTATCGGCAGATACAATAGTGGTCCATTTAACTTCAATATTTAAAAGAATGGAGTTAGTATTTCCCTCAAAAATAAACGAGGTTCCTATAACATCTTTAAACCTAATTACTCCCGTTTTAAGCTAGGTGATGTTCAAGTTCGAGGAAAAAACGCTGCTACGTTTCAAATGATCTACATGGTGATCATTCTTTTTGTTAATTTCATCAAGTTTTTTTTGGTATACCTCTATTTCCATTTTATGGTTTGGTTTTTTATTTATGAAATGGGTTGTAGATTTTACAATTGGTTTTTTTAAAGGGTATTAGAGAAGTTGACTAACGTTACTGGTAACTTTAGTCTACACATTAAAATACCCTTGATCGACAATCTACTTTCAAGAGGTTTTTATTTTATTCTAATTTGTTTTTCTCTTCGATCTTCTATATTTCTTCTAAACTCAAAGACCGGTAATTTTAATTTAATTTTTTGAATTAAATACTCCTCTAAATATAAAATGGATTGTCGGGTTTTTTTCTTCTTCGATTCATAGCTATAATGTTCAGGAAAAACATCTAATAACTCTGAATAATTTATATAATTAGGAGATGCGTCTACAAGTCTCTTTAAAATTTTAAAATCTTCTAGTTTTATTTCTTCTCGTATTTTAAATAAATTTTTAGAGATAACTTGTGACGGAGTCTTTTGTGAAGTAAAGTAAAAATATATCAAAACAAATACTACAAATAGACTTAAAATAATGAACCACATATATGATTTTGTCCTGTACAAATTAGAATATACTTTTTCGGTACCTAAAAGACCTTCTTTACTTAAACTAATAAGTTCTGCTACTCCACTTGTCTTATTGATTATAAAATAAAACTTATCTTCAAACTTATTATAAGTTACTTTGTATTCATCGAAGGATCTATTTAATGTTCTTGTTATGTTTAACTTTGCGTTAGGATACGTAATCAAAGTGTTATTTTTTATATCACATTCAAAGACTCCTTCTTCTGCAATAACCAACGTATTTTGATTAAAATTTTCAATAGAACCATAAAAAGGGAAAGTTATATTAAGAGATCCTTCTCCAAGTTTTTCCCAACGAGAATCTTTAAAAGAAAATTTCCAATAATCATTTATAAAACTCAGGTTCTTTAGAGGAGATTCTTGTTCATTGAGCACTCCGTAACCAGGACCAATATAAAGATGATTTCCAATAAATTGTCCTATAATTTTATGTCTTGGATTCGGAGAATCATTATAAGATGAAGCTTGAGGATAAAGTTCTGTTTCTTTCTTCTCAGTATCAAAGTAAATGATATTATTTTTATAAGTATGGAGCCCATAACCTCCAAAATCCATTAGATTATTTTTATACAAAAATGAAAAACTAAAATTTTGGGACTGGTATGGAAATGATCTATCCAATCTTTTAAACTTACTTCCATCAAAAGAATACACAATTCCACTAGATCTGTTTTTTAAATATCCGATAGAATCATTAGTAACAAATTTGTAATCGACTAAATTAAGTTCATGTTGTTTGGGGAATCCTTCTTTTTCTTTCGTTATACAAAACAAAGAATCACCAGATATTAAATAAGAATCTTGTTTGAATGTAAATAAAAAGTGTTTTCCATCTTTTTGTAATGCCCTATTCTGTGAATGTAAACTAGGAATTACTAATGCTAAAAATAATATTAGAGATACTAAATACTTCATGAAACTAAAATACTAAAATTATCTTTTTTGAGATAGGGGTATAATACGGTATTACTCGTTTTTTTTTATAAAAACAATTAACAAGCTTAAATTTAAATTATGAAATATAAATTACACTTTTTAACAATCTCATTTATCATAGGTTTATTTATACAATGTAGTAAACCAGATGAAGAAATTCCTTTTTTTACTGTTTCGTTTTCAGCAACAAAAGGTGGGGCTGTTAGTTCAAATGGCGGTAAATATCAATTAGGAGAAAAAATATCTGTAACAGCGATCCCTGAAGGAGAATATTTATTTACCAAATGGTCTGATGAGAATACGAATACTCTAAGAAATTTCACAATAACTTCAGATATTAACCTAAACGCTTTATTTGAGAAAAGAAAGTATCCTTTAATAATTAATATTGAAGGTAATGGCCAGGTTAAAGAAGAAATTATAAGTCTGTCTAAAACAACAGACTATTCTTCTGGAACAAAAGTTAGATTAACTGCAATTCCTAGCGGTGAATGGGATAGATTTGATTCCTGGAGTGGCGATTTAATTTCTACAGAAATTAGTGTTGAATTAGTAATTAATAAACCTACAACAATAAATCTAAAGTTTACAGAAACTAATATGATGATAACAGAAAATGTTATCCCTATTGAAGAAGGACTATCTGTAGACGATATTTCAAGAACATTTTCAATACCTAGTGGAGTTTTTCATTACTCAACTGATTCTGACAATTATATCTTTTTCCCAGGACAGGCTAATTGGATTTCTGGAGGTGCTATGGTAAACAAAGAAGATGTCCCAAGAGTACCTTCTGTAATTTTCAAATTAGGAAATTCTGGTTGGGAACTTTTCAAAGTAGACTATGAAGCCAAATTTTGGGGGGCTCGTAATTATGAAGTTATAGATAATGTTGTTGGGATTGGTGATGGAAATGAAATAGGAGACTCGAGTATGTGGTCTGGAGATTTATTTTATGGAAATATTTTAGCTGACGGAAATATTAATTGGTCAATTGTAAATGACGAAAATCAACAATCTTTTTTTCATGGCACATGCTTGGGCGACATAAACGGCGATGGTATTACCGATATTGGTGGTTCTCCAGGTTTTGGAGGTGAATATGGAGATTTAAATCTATATTTTAAAGACAATAGTGGTTTTTCATTTCAAAATGACTTAGTTTCTATAAGTGGATATCAACCATTTGCCATAGATTTTGCAGATTTAGATAATGATGGAATTGATGAAATAGTTACAGCTACCTATATTATGGATGGAAGTCACTATCGTGAAAATGAACTAAATAGTATTTCTGTTTACAAATTCGACAAACAGTCAAACAAATTTCATTTATTTTTTAAGTCTGAAGAACCATACGTTTTTTACAATAAATCATTTGGCGCAACTTCAATCAAATGTTTTGATTTTGATAATGATGGGGATATAGATATCTCTGTTGCGCGAGAAAGACATGAAGGAGATGGTGCTTTTGAAATATGGTTAAATGAAGGTAATACTTTTAAACCTCACTATGTTTCGAAAGTTTATACGCAAACAGAATTAATGTTTAGGGAGTTTTCTGTAATGGATGTTAATGGCGATTCATTTCCTGATATTGTTTTAAGACCTCACGCAGACGGAAATTTATATAGGATAAATGGAGGAGTTAATATCATGGATTCTGGAGGAGTTCAACTAAATGAAATTATTCAGATTAATAATGGAGATGGAACATTCTCTCCTTATTATGAGAATGAACTCAAGTTAGATGGATATATCGTTAGAAATGTTTTACCATACATGAATGATGGCATTCTAAACTTTATAGGAACTTTTCCTGGAAACCATCAAAATGGAGATCCAGATAAGAAAGTTTATACAGTAAATGTAAAAATAAAAATATAATTATTTTCTACTTAGACTTTAATTAAAAATGTGAAAGTTGCTTACTAAAAACTCCTGAAAACACTTGTTGGATGGAGTTTTATTTTAAAGTTAAGAAACAAACTATTAATGAAAATATTAAATATGAAAAAAGTAGTTTTATATCTATTAATCATCGTGATTTATTCTTGTTCAAAAGAATCAGAAATAATCCCTGAACCAGAATTGTCAATTTTTCCATTTTCAGTAAATGTTGAAGGAGAGGGAAACATAACCTATCAATCACAAAACGGATTATCAACTTCAAACTATGAATCAGGCACCATAATTACTTTAGAAGCTAATCCATCAAAAAAATGGGAGTTTATTGGTTGGTCTGGAAGTATTATTTCTTCAGAAAATCCTCTTGAAATTATAATTTCAGATTCTACTGAAGTTACTGCTAAATTTATGCGGTACTTTGATTATATGCAACCTTCTTATAAGTTTAAAAATTCAGATTTTTGGTTAGATATCCAAACATTACCGGAACTTAATGGAATTAATATTCATCAAACAAGTTATGATTCAGCATGTTCATATGCTGATTTTAACGGAGATGGTTATGAAGATGTTATAATCGCTAAATACACCTACAATACTAATAGAAATCCGTTGGAATTATTTCTAAATAAAAAAAATGAAAAATTTGTTTTAGATCAAAGTTTAATTCAAAATAATATTGGTGCGGAAAACGCACGAAAATCTATAGTAGGAGATTACAATGGGGACGGAAAACCTGATTTGTTTTTCGCTGATACTGGAGCGGAACTTATGACTTATGAATTCGCATATCCAAGTATATTACTTAGCAACTCTAATGGATATAAATTCGAAATATTAAATAATTTACCAAAAGCGTTTTATCATGGTGCTGCTTCAGGAGATATTGATAATGACGGTGATTTAGATATTATTACATCTACAGGTTTAGTTTTAATAAATGATGGAACAGCTAATTTTATAGAAATGAATGACTTATGGGATACAAATGAAGGTGGAATTTATACTGTTGAATTAATTGATATCAATAACGATAGTTTTTTAGATTTAATTGTTGGAGGACACACCATGACAACCTATGATTTAAAATCCGAAAAGATTTATTTTGGTAACGGTGTAAATTTCTCTGATTCAAACTCTATACTACTCCCAAAAGTTTTTGGATATGGTGTTTCAACTGATTTTTCATTTTATGATATAAATAATGATGGGTTTGAAGATATTTTTGTGAATCGTGCAGGAGGATCTGTCACAGCAAATAACACTTACGATTCTGACTTTTATGTCGGATGGAGTGTACAATTGATAATTAATAACCAAGGCAAGGAATTTATAGATGTTACTAAAGATTACTTCAACATTTATCAGGGTAATGAACCTTGTATGGTTTGGATTAGAACTCAAGATATTGACAATAATGGATTCTTAGATTTATTTGAAAATGACAAGTATCATTTCGATACAAATCAAATTTTTAGATGGGAATGGAATGGATCTCTTTTTATTAAAAAATAAATTTTTTATGTAATTATTAGAGGTTTTAGAAAAGTTGACTAACGTTCCTAATAACTTTAGTCTACACATTAAAATACCCTTGATCAACAATATGTTTGGTTCTATCCTCTCCTCTATCTCTAATATACTTTAGAAACTCTCGTTCAGATTTATGACCAGAAAAGTGCATAATATACAAAGATGACATTCCCTTTTTATAATTATTGGTACAGAAACTTCTACGACCGGTGTGTGTTTCAATCATCTCCCATTTGAGTTTATTTCTCTTCAACAACTTACCTCCTTTTGTAATCTCTGTTTTTATAACCTCGTTAAATCCTAATATCCTCCCTACAATCTTAATATTTTCATTAATATCCGTGTCATGAAGATATGGTGGGGGCTGATTGTTGTATCGGGACATAATCTCTCGTATTTCCAATGTGATTGGACAATCCACAATATTCTTGGTTTTACGTTGTTTGATTCTAAAACATTCCAACCCATTTATATCAATAATATTTTCTGAGGTAATTCCATTATAATCACTAACTCGTTGACCGGTATAACATCCCATTAAAAATTTATCTCTTGCCAATTCCATCCTTTTATTAAAGGACAAGTCCAATTTCAATATTTTCTCAATTTCAGAATCGTTCAAATAAATTGCTGTGGTTTCTTCTGTGGATACTTTAAAATATTTTAGTGGAGGATTCGATATCAATCCTTGATTCTTGGCTTCAATCACAAACATTTTAAGGTTTTTAAAGTGTTTTGATATTGTGTTTAGAGCCAAGTTCTCATGAACCTCTAAAAACTTTCTAAAATCATCTAAAAAGGGTTTGTCAAATGAACTAAAGTCAACTCTAACATTTCTTGACCGTTTATATTTCTTTAATTTCGTTAAGGATCCTTTGTACAATGTATAGGATAATTGTGCAATTTGATCTTTTTTTTGATTCAAATAATTTTCAGAAAACTTAAAAAAATCAACAGGAACTATTTCTTCTCTCTCTACAGGTTCTATTTTACCTGTTATGATATCTAATGTTTCCCTTATAAGTTCTTTTGTTATTACTCTTTCTTCATCTATATATCGACTATAAGTGTTCATCAATTCAGTTTCTAACTTATTTAAATAGTTATTGACCGTATGGGAATTGATAACTCTTGATTTATTGGTTTTAACGCGTTGTTTTTGATAATCCCAGTCCGCATAAGAAACGGTATAACCAGTTGAATAACTTACTCGTTTGTCTGCACCTCCAAAAGAGAACCACAATAAAATTAAACTTTCTTGGTATCTATTTTCTGATAAATACTTCTTTGATTTTTTTAAACTAAATCGAACCGCCGATTTTGTTGACCTTAACACCTTATACATCTTTCTCTAAATTAGTGATCTTGGCTAAGATAAGGCAAGAATACGGGTTGCTCGAGAGGTTGCTCGGCAGGTTTAAATCATTGTTATTTCTTTTGATTTCTTTTTACTTTTTTATAATAATATAACCATTATACTACTGATTAACAATTACTTATATTAAATTGTAGTAAAATGAGGTAAACCTAAAATTCACCTGGAGGTACCACTTAAAAACCCAAACATTAGTTTGGGTTTTTTTATGCTTATAATTTAAATTTTACTCTAAATTAAAGACAAAACTGCCGGTAAAATAGCATTTGTATTATTCTTATTCCAGATTATAGAAAGTTTAGTTTTTTGCGGAATTTTATCTAATTCTATAAACTTAATTTTATATCCTGCTTTTTTAGCCAAAGATTTTGGAACTATAGAGATTCCAAAGTTATTTTCTACCAACTTAAATATAGAACTAGAATGTATTGTATTATGAGAAACTAATGGTGTAAAACCACAATCATCAAAAATTTGCATCACTTTTTCGTAATAAGAAGCACTATACTTTGCATCAAAAAGTATAAAAGACTCTTCTTTAAATTCTGATAAACTTTTGAAGTTATCTTTATTAACTTTATGATTTCTGGGTAAGACCAAACAATAATTTTCTGTTAAAATTGTTTTGATTTCTAAAGCTCTTGGTACTCTTTCTAATCTCACAAAACCAATATCTAAAGACATAGATAACAAATCATCTATTTGTTTCTGATTATCAATCTCTTTTAAATTAAATAAAACATTTGGATTATTTTTCTCAAAATTCAACAACAAATTAGGAATTACATCTTGCATAGCAGAACCTACATAGCCAATTTTTAATTCTCCTTTTTTACCGTCTTGCAATAATTTTGCATTATCTAAAGTATTATTAATTGCACCTAACTGCTTAGAAAATTCTTTCTGTAAATAAACACCTACTTTTGTTAAGACAACCTTTCTATTATGTCTTTCAAACAAGACAACACCCAATTCATCTTCTAAAATTTTAATTTGCCTACTTAAACCAGGTTGAGAAATAAATAATTTATCAGCAGCTTTTCTAAAGTGCAATTCTTCTGCAACTGCCAAGAAATAACGCATATGTCTTAATTCAATTTGATAACTCATAGTTATTAATTAAGATATTAAATGATATTATAAAGCATCAAAAGTAATTATAACTTTGTTAAAACCCAATTTACAAAGTAAGATGTTTAAATACGGAATAGATAAACTTACACTTAAAAGTGTTGATAGAATAGCTAAAGGAACTTTAAAAGCAACAATAACCAATGAGGCCAAAGAAAAAATAAATTCTTGCCGAAAAAAAGTAGTTGCTATTACTAAAAGTGACAAAGTTGTTTACGGAATTAATACTGGCTTCGGACCTTTATGCGACGTTCAAATTTCATCCGAAGAAACCAATTTATTACAGAAAAACCTATTAATAACACATGCTGTTGGTGTTGGCGAAAATATTGATAAAAAATTATCTAAAATAATGATGATCTGCAAAGTACATGCACTTTGCCAAGGTTATTCTGGTGTACGTTTAGAGTTAATTGAACGAATAATTTATTTTATTGAAAATGATTTATTACCAACTGTACCCAAACAAGGTTCTGTAGGTGCTTCTGGAGATTTGGCACCGCTTTCCCATTTATTTTTACCGTTAATTGGTGAGGGAGAGTTTTGGATTGGCAATAATATTCTACCTGCCAAAGAAGTATTAAAAAATTATAACATTAAACCGTTAGAACTACAAGCAAAAGAAGGTTTAGGGTTAATAAACGGAACACAATTTATTTTAGCTCATACAATTACCGGACTTCTAAAAATGAAATACCTATTAAATTTAGCGGATATTTCTGGCGCGATGAGTATAGAAGGATACAAAGGTAGTTCCTCACCGTTTAAAGAAGAATTGCATAAAATTAGACCATTTAAAGGCAGTTTAAAAGTTGCAAAAAGAATGCGAAAACTTTTTAAAAATTCTCAAAATATTACTTCTCATATTAATTGCGAAAGAGTTCAAGATCCGTATTCTATGCGTTGTATTCCTCAAGTTCACGGCGCTTCTAGAAATGCTTTTAACCATTTATTAGAATTGGCAGAAATAGAAATGAATTCTGTAACAGACAACCCAATTGTTTTAAGTGAAACAGAAGCTATTTCTGGTGGAAATTTTCACGGTCAACCTTTAGCAATGGCTTTAGACTACTGCTCTATTGCGGCATCAGAACTTGGTAATATTGCAGACAGAAGATGTTACTTATTATTAGAAGGCAAATATGGTTTACCACGGCTATTAACCAAAAGTGGTGGCTTAAATTCTGGCTTTATGATTCCGCAATACACAACAGCAGCATTAGTTACAGAAAACAAATCATTGTGCTTTCCTCCTTCTGCAGATAGCATTCCTACTTCTTTAGGACAAGAAGATCACGTTTCCATGGGAAGTATTTCAGGAAGAAAACTAAATCAGATTTTAGAAAATCTAGAAAAGATTTTAGCCATAGAATTAATGTATGCTGCACAGTCTTTAGAATTTAGAAGACCAAATACGTTTTCTAAAATAATAGAAAAAAACCATTCAGTTATTAGAACCAAGGTTGGTAAATTAGAAGATGACCGACTTTTAAAAGAAGATATTAATGCAATGATTTTATTAGTAAAAAACAAACAACTTATCGTAAAATAAAATTAGTTATGACGTTTCAAGAACAAATTCTACAAGGAATTCCAGCCAATTTACCTTCAAAAAAGAAATATCCTGAAGATGCAAATCGAGCTCCAAAAAGAAAAGACATATTAACTATTGAAGAAAAACAGCTAGCCATAAAAAACGCTCTTCGTTATTTCCCTAGAGAATGGCATTTAGAATTAGCTAAAGAATTTGCTGATGAATTAAAAGAATTTGGTAGAATTTACATGTATCGCTTTAAACCAAATTATAAAATATACGCAAGAGAAATTTCCGAATACCCTGCAAAAACTTCACAAGCAGCAGCATTAATGTTGATGATTCAGAATAATTTGAATCCAGATGTTGCGCAACATCCAGAAGAATTGATTACTTATGGAGGAAATGGTGCTGTTTTCCAAAATTGGGCGCAATATCTTTTAGTGATGCAATATTTAGCAATTATGACAGAAAAACAAACGTTGCATTTGTATTCTGGTCATCCGATGGGATTATTTCCTTCTTCTAAAAACGCCCCAAGAGTTGTGGTAACCAACGGAATGATGATACCAAATTACTCTAAACCCAACGATTGGGAAAAATTTAATGCTTTAGGTGTTACGCAATACGGACAAATGACAGCGGGCTCTTTTATGTATATTGGTCCGCAAGGAATAGTTCATGGAACTACAATAACCGTAATGAATGCTTTTAGAAAAATATTAAGTAAAGATGAAAATCCGAACGGAAAGATATTTTTAACAGCTGGTTTAGGCGGAATGAGTGGCGCGCAACCAAAAGCAGGAAATATTGCTGGTTGTATTACTATTTGCGCAGAAATTAATAGAAAAGCTGCTACCAAAAGACACGAACAAGGTTGGGTAGATTTATTAATTGATGATATCAACATTTTAGTTTCAAGAACCAAAAAAGCACAAGAAAATAATGAAATCATTTCTATTGCTTATATAGGAAACGTAATCGAGGTTTGGGAAAAATTTGATGTAGAAAATATTTTTATTCATCTTGGTTCAGATCAAACGTCGCTTCATATTCCTTGGACAGGGGGTTATTATCCTGCTGATTTATCCTACGAAGAATCTAACATTTTAATAAAAGATAATCCAGCTAAATTTAAAGAAGAAGTTCAAAAATCATTAAAAAGACATGCCGAGGCAATTAACAAACACACACAAAAAGGCACTTATTTTTTTGACTACGGAAATGCTTTTTTATTAGAATCTTCTAGAGCTGGTGCAGATGTAATGGCTAAAAATAATATTGATTTCAAATATCCGTCTTATGTGCAAGATATTTTAGGCCCAATGTGTTTCGATTACGGTTTCGGTCCTTTTAGATGGGTTTGCGCTTCTGGTGATGAAAAGGATTTAGATAAAACTGATGAAATTGCTGCTATTGTTTTACATGAAATAATGGAAAATTCTCCGGAAGAAATAAAATTACAAATGCAAGACAATATTACTTGGATTCTAAATGCAAAATCGAATAAAATGGTTGTTGGTTCACAAGCAAGAATTCTATATGCAGATGCAGAAGGGCGAATTGCAATTGCAAGAGCATTTAACAAAGCAATAGCTAAAGGTAAAATTGGACCTGTTATTTTAGGACGAGATCATCATGATGTTAGCGGAACTGATTCTCCGTTTAGAGAAACATCTAATATTTACGACGGAAGTAAATTTACAGCAGATATGGCAATTCATAATGTAATTGGCGATAGTTTTAGAGGTGCTACTTGGGTTTCTATACACAATGGTGGCGGCGTTGGTTGGGGAGAAGTTATAAATGGCGGCTTCGGAATGCTGCTTGACGGAACCAAAGAAGCTGAAGAAAAATTAGAAAATATGCTTTTTTACGATGTAAATAACGGAATAGCAAGAAGAAGTTGGTCAAGAAATGATGAAGCTATTTTTGCCATCAAAAGAGAAATGAAAAGAACGCCAAACCTAAAAGTTACCATTCCTAATTTGGTAGATGAAAAATATTTAAAAAACCTTTTCTAATGAAACTCTTATTTAAAAATATTAAAGAATTACTTCAGGTTAGAGAAACCTATATAGATTTTCTTTCAGGAAAAGAAATGAATATTTTACCAAGTATAAAAAATGCTTTTTTGTTGGTTGAAAATGGCGTTATTTCTGATTATGGAGAGATGAAAAATTGTCCTAAAATCAAAGTTAAAACCATTGATGCTAAAGGAAAAATAATTCTACCTGCTTGGTGCGATTCCCATTCACATATCGTCTATGCTGGTAATAGAGAAAATGAATTTGTAGACCGTATAAAAGGATTAACTTATGCAGAAATTGCAGCGAAAGGTGGCGGAATATTAAATTCAGCCAAAAAACTTCAAGAAACTTCTGAAACCGAATTATACAATCAAAGTAAAAAACGTTTAGAAGAAGTTATTTTATTAGGAACTGGCGCAATCGAAATAAAATCGGGTTATGGTCTAACCAAAGACGCTGAGTTAAAAATGTTGCGAGTAATTCAAAAGTTAAAAGAAAATTATCCTTTAGAAATTAAGGCTACTTTCTTAGGTGCTCATGCAGTACCAAAAGAGTACAAAAATAACAAAAGTGGTTTTTTGCAAATGTTGATAGATGAAATATTACCAATCATTGAAAAAGAAAACTTAGCCGACTTTATAGATGTTTTCTGTGAAGAAGGATATTTTTCTGTAGAAGACACACAACTTATATTAGAAACTGGAAGAAAACATGGTTTAGTTGGTAAAATTCATGTAAATCAATTTAATGCAATTGGAGGAATTCAAAAAGGAATAGAAAACAATGCATTATCAGTAGATCATTTAGAAGAAATGAGAAACGAAGATATTTTAGATTTAAAAAACACCAAAACAATACCAGTTGCTTTACCTAGTTGCTCTTACTTCTTAGGAATACCATATACTCCTGCTAGAAAAATGATAGATAACGGTTTGCCTTTAGCTTTAGCTACAGACTATAATCCGGGTTCTACGCCTTCTGGAAACATGAATTTTGTTGTTTCAATCGCATGTATTAAAATGAAAATGACACCAGAAGAAGCCATAAATGCCGCAACAATTAATGGCGCTTACGCAATGAATCTTCAACATAAAACTGGCTCAATTACAAAAGGAAAACTAGCCAATTTAATTCTTACAAAAGAAATTAATTCATATAATTTTATCCCATATTCTTTTGGAAACCATTGCATTGAAAAAGTATTTTTAAAAGGAAAAGAAATTAAAAAAATATAAATATGGATTTTTTGAAAGATTTAAAAGTCGATTATAAAAAAGGGAATAAATCTAATTATACTGGAAGAGAGTCAATATTAAAAAACCAATATTGGCATCAAAATATAAAAGTTGCTTCAATAGAAAATATTGAACCTAAAAATGACCAAAACTTCGGAATTATTGGATATGCATGCGATGAAGGTATAAAAAGGAATTTAGGAAGAATTGGAGCAAAAAAAGGACCGGAAAATATTCGAAAAGTTTTAGGTAAACTTCCGCTTCACCATGCAAATAAAACAATAACAGATTACGGAGATTTAATTTGTATTGAAAATAATTTAAAAGATTGCCAAGAAGCTTTTTCTAAATTTATAAGCAAATTAATCACAAACGGAATTTTACCAATAGGCATTGGTGGCGGTCATGATATTGCTTATGCTAATTTCAATGGAATTAATAACTACTTAAAGTCATCAGGAAAGAATAAAATAGGAATTATAAATTTTGATGCACACTTCGACCTTAGAAAAGTAGATTTACAAGCAAATTCTGGCACACCATTTAATCAAATCTTGTCTGAAAACGATACCGCAAGTTATTTTGCTATTGGCATTCAACATCAATCAAATACATCAGAATTATTTCAAATTGCAAAAGACAACAATGTGAGTTTTGCAACTAATTTTGATTGTGAAACATTTACAGATCAACTTAAAAACAAATTAAAAATTTTCACACAAAATGTAGATTACCTTTATATCACAATAGATTTAGACGGATTCTCATCTGCTTATGCACCTGGCGTTAGTGCGCCTTCGGCTTTTGGTTTATCTCCTTTATTTGTTTGTAGTGTATTGACATATTTATTAGAAACTAAAAAAGTAATTTCTTGTGATATTGCAGAATTAAATCCCAATTTCGATCAAGACAATGCAACTGCAAAATTGGCAGCAAGATTGATAGATTTTATTATTTTAAAAGCATAAAAAAGCCTTTTAGAATTCTAAAAGGCTCTTTTTAATTATGTGTTACAATAAAATTACTTTAACATTTGAAGATTGTTTACTTCTTGATTTGTTAAAGGTCTCCATCTTCCTCTTGGTAAGTTTTTCTTAGTTAATTCAGCAAAAATTACTCTATCTAACTTATTAACTTTATAACCTACGTGTTCAAAAATTTTACGAACAATTCTATTTCTACCAGAATGAATTTCAATTCCGATTTCAGATTTTGGTTGTCCTTCTACATAAGAAACTGCATCAATAAACACCTTTCTACCTTCTATAATCACCTCTCCTCTTAACTTTTCTAAATCTCTTAAATCTAGCTTTCTATCTAAAGAAGCGTGGTATAATTTACGAACATTGTGTTTTGGATGCGTTAACTTTTTAGCCAAATCACCATCATTAGTAAACAACAACAAACCTGTTGTATTTCTATCTAATCTACCAACCGGATATATTCTTTCTTTAGAAGCATTTGATACTAATTCCATTACTGTTTTCCTTCCTCTATCATCATCCATTGTAGTGATATAGTTTTTAGGTTTGTTCAGTAAAATGTATCTTTTTTGTTCAGGAGAAATTGAAGTTCCGTCGAAACGAACCACATCATCTGGCTGAACTTTATACCCCATTTCTGTAACCAACTTACCATTAACCTCTACACTACCGTGTTCGATATAAGTATCTGCTTCTCTTCTTGAGCAAATTCCAGAATTGGCAATATATTTATTTAAACGGATTCCTGATGATTCATCAGATTTTGGAGTTTCTTTTACTTTAGAAAAAGATTTTTTAGTGTTTTTTCTTCCTAACGGAGAACTTTTCTTGTTTGAAGTTCCACTTTTTCTACTTAAAGGTGTACTTTTTTTACCTTCTTGTCGTCCTCTCGACGAGTTTCTATTTGAATTCATTATAAAAATTTTTGCAAAGGTAGTTATATTATTGAATTCTAGTTCAATCTATCAATCACTTTATCTAAAAGAAGTGACGTATCAATAAAAATCAAACACAAAACACCAATTAAAAGTAACATTTTTAAAATGTTGTGTAACATTCTGTAATGATTTCTTGTTTGAGATTTCCAAAGTGAAAAACCTACAAAAAAGAAAATAATTAATGCAAAATAAAAATAATATCGCATGTAACTTAAAGAAGGATAACTAAACAAAATACTTACCGGCAAAATAGTTAAAGCAAGTATTATTATAGATGTTATTTTTGTTTTACGTTCGCCATAAACCACCGGAAACGTGTTATAATTACTTACAATAGCTCCTTTTAAATTTTGCAAATCTTTAATAAGCTCTCTAACCATAACTACTAAAAACAAAAAACTAGCATGCACAAAAATTATAGGAGAGAAATTGCCAAAATAGACAAAAACAGCAAAAAATGGTAAAACTGTTAAGATTGTAGCAGTTACAAAGCCTAAAATAGGGTTCATTTTTAATTTATGTGAGTAAAACCAAATAGCAAAAATGTAAACAGCAAAAAACAATGCTGCTCGCCATGAGATTAAAACTCCGAATAAGAAACCTATAAAATTTAATATAAAATACAATCTAAGTTTTGTAGACTGCTTTACATAATTATCTAAACCGGCTTTAACAGGCCTGTTAATCTTATCAATTTTAGAGTCGTAAAAATTATTAATTATATAACCACCAGCAATTACAAACACAGATGCTAATACTAAAAACAGTAAATGTAAATCGAAAAGTACTTCTTTTAAAGACCTAGCTGGTGAAAAAATAAATATTGCCGCAAGATATTGTGCTACAATTAAAACTAAAATATTGTAACCTCTAACTGCAGAAAATAAACTAAAAAATTTAAGAATTGTTCTTTTTAATTTTGAAGTACTCATAAAGTTTTTTAAAATCTATAAACCAATTCTAGCTTATAATCTTTTAAACTTTTTTGAGCTTTTGCAAAATCTTCTGTAAAACCTAAGATGTAACCACCACCACCAGAACCACAAAGTTTAAGATAGTAGTCATTTGTTGATATTCCTTTTTCCCAAACTTTATGAAAAGCAGAAGGTATCATTGGTTTAAAATTCTTTAAAACAATCTTAGATAAAGACTTTACATTACCAAACAAAGATTTTACATTACCTTGTAAAAAATCTTCTATACAAGCATCTGTAGTTGTAGAAAATTCTTCACTAATCATTTTTCTAAAACCCTCGTTCTTCATCTTATTCATAAAGATGTTTACCATTGGCTCTGTTTCACCAATTTGCTCTGAGTCTAATAAAAAGACAGCGCCTTTACCTTCTTTTTGTGAAGGAATTCCTGCTGGCTCGACATTATCTTTAGAATTGATTAAAATTGGTAAACTTAGGTAACTATTTAAAGGATCTAAACCAGAACTTTTACCATGAAAAAAAGATTCCATTAAAGAAAAAACTGATTTTAAATTCAACAATTTGTCTCTTGTTAAATTCTCTAAAACAGTAATTTTATTAGAAGCATACTTATCATAAATAGATGCTACTAAAGCACCAGAACTACCAACACCATAACCTTGCGGAATTGAAGAATCGAAATACATACCGTTTTCGATATCTTTTTTTAGTTCTTCTAAATTAAAAGTAACTAAATCTGTTTTTAAGTTAGATAAATAAGTATAAAACTTTTCTAAATTACCATTAGAATCTAGAGCTTTACCAGAAAGATCTTCAGATGATTTTAAAGCGCCTCTATATGCATTAAAAGGAATCGCAAGCCCTTTCGAGTCTTTAATAATTCCGTATTCTCCAAAAAGTAAGATTTTAGCGTAAAATAGTGGGCCTTTCATAGTTATGTTTATTACGTTACAAAAATACGAATTTATTTGTAAACAAATTCTTATTAATTATTCTTGTAAAAAGTTTTCCAAACGCCTACTTTTTCGCCTTTAAAATACTTTCCTTTTTTCTTTATTTTACCTTTCTTGTCGTAGGTTTTCCACATCCCGGTTTTTAATCCATTTTGGTAAACACCAGTTACTTTTACCTCACCTGTATTATAAAACTCTACATACTTACCATCTTGCTTACCTTTAACAAAATAAGATTCTTTGGCTTTTTTACCAGAGATATAATAATCTATAATTAGTTGCTTTTTAGTTTTATTTTTTGATGAAACCCTGTAATAAACAGCATTTTCTTTAGTTGTTATATTTCCGTTTGCATCAAACCAAATCTTATCTTGTGCTAAAGTTAAAAATGATGAAAAGAAAAAAAACAATACTAAAATAAACTTCATAATATTAAAATTAGGTTACTTTTTTACTGCTCCTAAACCTACAGTATCATAAATATACTGCTTTTTCTGACAGTAGTTTACCAAATCTTCTTCGATAAATTTGTTTACCGCATCTTTTTCGTTTTCAGGATATAGAACATGCACATTTGCGCCGGCATCTAAAGTAAAACAAATATTACTCTCGTTTTCGGCTCTGTACTTCCAAATTTTATTAATAATTTCCAATGTATTTGGCTTCATTAAAATAAAATACGGATTACTCGTTAACATCATTGCGTGTAATGTTAAAGCTTCACTTTCAACTAAATTTACAAAAGCCTTTATATCTCCGTTTTGTAAAATGTTAGATATTTTCTCTAGATTTTCATTTGCTTGCGTAAATCTATTTTCTGCATACGGATGATTGTGCATTAAATTATGACCAACCGTACTAGAAACAACTTTTTCGCCTTTATCTACTAATAAAATAGCATCTTGATAATTTTTAAAAACCGGGTGAACTTCATACGGAAATTGAACTCCGAATAAATCAGAACTTCCTTCAATTTCAGGATGCGCTCCCCAAACCACCAAAGGCCCTTCGATACTTCTACTAGCGCTTCCAGAACCCAAACGCGCTAAAAAAGATGCTTTTTGATTTATAAAATCTTTTGATAAATCAGGATTTAACTCTTTTTCTAAACTCATTAAACACATAGCAATTGCACTTAAACCACTTGCCGAAGATGCAATTCCGCTAGAATGCGGAAAAGAGTTTTCTGATTTAATTATCATCTTATAATCAAATATATACGGACAATACTTTGCTACTCTATTAAAAAACTCAGCAATTTTTGGTTTAAACTCTTCCTTTTCTTTTCCTTCAAAAAATAAATCAAAATCTACTTTTTCAGAATTTTCTGATTTTAAAAAATCTATTGTAGTAATTGTATGACAGTTATTTAGCGTAAAACTTATAGAAGCATTTTTAGGAATTTGAGGATTGCTTTTTCCCCAATATTTTACCAACGCAATATTACTTGGTGTTTGCCATGTAAAAGTTGCCTTTTCTATTTTTTCTGAAAGTATTTCTGGAATAAATTGTGTCGTATTCAAAAGTCTAAAATTTGCATCAAAGATAAAACTATTTCTATGAAATTTCTGTCAACTTTTTAAGTACATTTTCTTTGTAAGTTCTACTAATAGGAATCGCATTTTTACCAATCTCTACAAATTCGTTTGTGTAAGAAGTTGCTTTTGTAAGATTTACAATAAAAGATCTATGAATTCTAAGAAAGTTTTTAGCGGGTAATTTCGTTTCAATATTACTAATTGTTTCTCTTGTTGTAATTACCTTATCTTTTAAATGAAGTTTAATATAATCAGACAAACTTTCTACATAAAGTAGTTCATCAAAATTAATTTTTAGCATTTTTCTATCAGATCTCACAAAAATAAAATCATTCTTTACAAGATTTTCTTCTGATGAAATTTCTGAAGAAACTTTAGAGTTTTGATGAAACAACTTATTAATTGCTTGCAAAAAACGGTCAAACGAAATCGGTTTTAACAAGTAATCTACCGCTTGTAAATCGAAACCATCTACAGCATATTCTCTATAGGCAGTTGTAAAAATAATTTTAGATTTTTGGTTGATAGATTTCGCCACAGACAATCCAGAAATGTCTGGCATATTAATATCTAAAAAGAAAATATCTATGTTTTGAGTATTTGAAACTTGAAAAGCTTCTATTGCATTCTTACAAGTTGCTATCAATTCTAAACTAGGTATTTTAGCTACATAAGAAGTTAAAATATCTCTTGCTACAGGCTCATCATCAACAATAACACAAGTAATTTTTTTCATATTAATTATTTTGAAAATCTTCTAATTGAATTTTTAAACTTACGCTAAAAGTTGCTTCTTCATCTTGAATTTTAAGCTGATGTTTATCTGGATACAGCATTTGCAATCTTTTTCTAATATTATCTATACCAATACCAACATTTGAATTAACATCATTTTTTGATGGATTTTGAATTGTAAAGACCAATTCATTATCAGTTACGCTAAGCTTGATATCAATTTCTAAAAAACCATTGCTTATTTTACCATGTTTAAAACTATTTTCTGCAAAAGGAATTAATAACATTGGCGAAATCTCTATATTTTCTGTTAAAATATCCTTTTGAAAATTTACTTTTAAAGAATCATGAAAACGCATTTTCTCTAAAGAAATATAATCTTCTAAATGATTAATTTCTTGCTGCAAGTTAACTTTAGGTTTTTCTATTTGATATAAAATATAGTCTAATAAGTTCGATAATTTTAAAATCATTTCTGGCGCTTCATCTCCTTTTTGTAAAGCAAAACCATAAATTGTATTTAAAGAATTAAATAAAAAATGTGGATGAATTTGCATTTTTAAAAACTTTAATTCTTGTTCTTTTAATTGTAGTTGAGTCTGTAGAAATTTAGTCTTTAAATCTTCTGTTTTTTTTTGATCTAAATAATTAAATAACATTAATCCTATCACAATTGAAAACAAAACAACCATATAAACTCCAAAAACTATAAATGGTAAACCTTTAGTTAAAGGAATTACAGTTATTTTATCAGATGCATCTAAAAAAATAAAACCAAATAAAATTGATAAAATTATAGCACAATTAGAAATTATAAACGTGTAAATACTGTAAAGAAAAAATAAAAAATATTTCTTTTTTTGAAGATAAAAAGGAAACAAATAATACAGAAAAAAATAACTTGTAGCAATTGTACTTGGCATTAAATACCATGAAAATGAATTTACATAATTTACATTTAAGCTACCATAACCTAAAAAATAAGTGTAAAAGAAATAGACACCAACCCAAAAAATGATATGGCAAAAAGCAGTAAATAATAATTTTATATATGAATTCATTGTTTTAAATAATTTACCAATATCATATATTTTTTAAAAACTCAGAAGTTTTTAAGGCAAAATACCAGAAAACGAACCTTTTCTACCAAATTAAGTTATTTTTGTTAAAACCCCTTGTTATTTGGTTGTTTACTAATTTTAAATAATCAAACATCGTTTTTTAAAAATTTGAACTTCTATTTAAAATACATTTGATTCATATTAATTACTAAAAACAACTTATTATGAAATTATTACCAATGAATTTATTAAATGATGGCGGACCATTATTTATGTACACAATTTTAATCACCTTAATTATTTGTGTTCTATTAACAATAATAGTATTACTTAAAGGCGATAAAAACGATAAAGGTCTAAAATTGATTAAGTCTATAAGTTTGTTTGCTTTGGTTTGGGGATTTTTAGGTATGATGCTTGGATTAATGGGAGCATTTCAAGCTCTTTCAATTTCCTCAGGTTTTTCAACTAAAATCTTAGCAGGAGGATTGAAAATTTGTTTGTATTCTCCTATTTTTGGTTCTTTAACTTTTCTAATTGCACGTTTAGGCATTATCGGTATAATTATAAAAGAAAAATAATCGACTTCTTTTTTTTATTGAAGTTCCTACCCATTTCATTCGATAAGAAATGGGTATTTTTGCATCACATGAAAACCAAAATAGTTTTTTTATTATTAAATGGCGAAAAGCCAAAAAAACTGCCAAATCTATCTAATTACGATATTATTTGTGCAACCGATGGCGCTTATCAATATTTAAAAGAAAAAAAAATTACACCAAATTTTATTACGGGAGATTTTGATTCTTTAGAGAGTTTACCAACAGAAATTGAAGTAATAGAAACACCAGATCAAAATTTTACAGATTTTGATAAAATGCTACAAATCTTATCTGACAAAGGTTTTACAGCTATTGATATTTACGGAGCAAGCGGTAAAGAACAAGATCATTTTTTAGGAAATTTACACACCACTATTCAATGGCAAGAAAAGTTAAAACTTACTTTTCATGATAATTATGGTCGTTATTTTTTAGCTGATAAAAAAACAGTTCTTAATAACTGTAAATATAAAACCGTTTCTTTAGTTCCTTTTCCTGAAGTTAAAAACATTACCACTAAAGGACTACAATATTCTTTAAATAATGAAGATTTAGTTTTTGGAGAAAGAATTGGCACAAGAAACAAGGCAATAGAAAACAACGTAGATATAAGTTATACTTCTGGAAACTTATTTATTTTTATAAACGATTAAATTATGAGCAGAAAAATAAAATTATTGTGGGATTTTAGAGGTGAAGACGCAAAAGAAACTGCCAAACACCACACAATACACTTAAAAGAGTTTGCAGAACTAGAAAAATTAAACTTTCACGAAATTGATATTATAGAGCAAAACCCAATGCTTTGTGCTGCATTTATAACGGTTGATGAAAAAGACATGAAAATTTACAGAGACGCTCTAAAACCACAAAGAGGTGAAATTGCCTAAAAATTCATAGTAACACCAAAACTTTGTGGTGTTACTTGTAAATTCCAAACCACTTTTTTCTTAAATCTTTGGTCATTATATTTTTGATCATATTTTGTATCTAAAAATCGATCTATGGCTTCAACAATAAAAATACTTATTGCTGTAGAAAATGCAACATCAGAAATCCAGTGAAAACGATCTATAATTCTTGCAATACCTGGTATTGAGCCAATGGTATACAAGCCTGCTTTTATCCACGGACTTTCAAAATGTTTAGCAATTGCATAAGCATTTGTAAAACCTAACATGGTGTGTCCAGAAGGAAAAGAATCATAATTAAAAACCCTATCTATATGAAAAGGATCAAAAGAACTTTTACCAACATCTATTCTTGGTCTTGCTCTACCAATAATTCGTTTAGAAACTTGTTGTAATAATCCCGAAGCAGCTGCAGACGATATCAATAAAACACCAGTTCTTCTTAATTTGGGGTTTTCTGTAAACAAACCTGTTAAATACACAGCACCAGTTAGCATAAAATTGTTATTCGGACTACCAATATCATTGCCATAGTTTGTTAACCATCTTGGTACATCGTTTCGCCAACCATTTGCCCAATTATCTACATTATCATCTATTACATACAAAGCTGCTGTTCCTGCTGCTACATATCCTAAATTTGCAAAATCTTTCTTTTTCCAATACAAGGGTCTAGTATATGCATAGCCCATTCCGCCGGCCATATTACCTAAATCATAGGTAAATTTTTGCCAAAAATCTCTATCGCTATCTTTTCTTAAATTCAAATTAATAGAATCTTTCTGACCGTAAGAAAGTCCGAAACTAAGAAGAATTACAAATGCTATTAGTTTTTTCATGAATATTTTTATTGATATAGCTTTTTGTTGTTTAATTTAAAAATGCACAAACTTCGCTGTAAAATTGCTTCGGATTTTCTGCATGTAACCAATGTCCGGAATTTTTAATTGTAGCAATTTTTGAACTTGGAAAATGTGCTTCTATAATAGCCTCTTCATCTTCTGTAATATAATTTGATTTTTCTCCTTTTAAAAACAAAGTTTCTTTATCGAATACAGTAAATGGAGGCAATGCTGCACCAACTTCTGGATTATTTATTGTTAGAGATTCTAAATTAAATCTAAAAGCTAATTTACCTTTTTCTACCCAATAGACGTTTTTTAACAAAAACTGACGAACACCTAAATCTGGCACTAAGTTTGCCAACTTGTTATCAACCTTACTTCTAGAATCTTCTACTTTAAAATCTATCGAATTTAATCCTGCTAAAATAGCATTATGATGCGGTTGGTATTGCCTTGGTGAAATATCTACAACAATTAGTTTTTTAACTAAATCTGGGTAAGTTACAGCAAATTGCATTACTGTTTTTCCGCCCATAGAATGCCCTAGCAAATAAACTTCTTGTAGATTATGATGTAAAATGTATCGATGTAAATCTTCAACTAAAACTTCGTAATTAAACTCATCTTCATGAAAACTTCTACCATGGTTTCTTTGGTCTATTAAATGCACCTCAAAATCTTCTGAAAACTTATTTCCAAGAGTTTTCCAATTATCTGACATACCAAAATAACCATGTAAAATTAACAAAGGAAAACCTTCTCCTTTTACTGTGGCATGTAATATTTCTTTAGACATGTAAGTTTTATTTAAGATTGAAGCTATTTTAACTTGTGTAAATACATGTTTACAACATTTTCTAAACCTAAATATAGACTTTCTGCTATAAGCGCATGCCCAATTGAAACTTCTGCTAAGTTTGGTATATTTTCTTTAAAAAACTTTATGTTATCAAGACTTAAATCATGACCCGCATTTATACCCAAACCTAAATCATGTGCTAAAATCGCTGCGTTAGTATAAGGTTTAATTGCCTCTTTGTTTCCTAAATCGTATTGTGTTGCAAATTCTTCTGTGTATAATTCTATTCTATCAGTACCTGTTTTAGCTGCAGCTTCAATCAGTTTTAAATCTGTATCAATAAAAATAGAAGTTCTAATACCATTTTGTTGAAACTCTTGAATTACTTCTTTTAAATAAGATTGATGTTTTATGGTATCCCAACCAGCATTTGATGTAATAGCGTCTATTGCATCTGGTACAAGTGTAACTTGAGTTGGTTTTGTTTCTAACACCAAATCTATAAAAGATTGTATCGGATTTCCTTCAATATTATACTCTGTTTTAACCACAGAAACCAAATCTCTAGCATCTTGGTATTTAATATGTCTTTCGTCTGGTCTTGGATGAATTGTGATCCCTTGTCCACCAAAACTTTCAATATCTGCTGCTACTTTTAGTAAATTTGGCACATTTCCGCCACGAGAATTTCTTAAAGTTGCTATTTTATTAATATTAACACTTAACTTTGTCATCGTCTTAAATTAGACAACAAAGATAAATTATTAAATCATTTTATCCTATATTCGTAAAGCATGAATATTACAGACTATATACTAAATGAAATAAAGCCTTTAAGCTTAAAAAGCAGTGTAAAGGCTGCACAAAAATTGTTCGATAATTTTCCGATAACACATTTTGCCGTCGTAGAAAATAATAAGATTTTAGGATGTTTTGCGCAAGACGACATACAAACAATAGAAAATAAATCTGACGAATTAGTTGGTTATGCACATTTGTTAAATTCTTTTTTTGCCGATGAAAAAGCAACAGTTTTAGAACTTTTAAAGATTTTTGCTGATAATGACACAACGATTATTCCGGTGCTTAATAAAGAAAAGGAATATATTGGTTATTACGATTTATGTGATGTTTTAGATGTTTTTTCTACAAGTCCTTTTATGATAGAAGACAGTGAAACTTTAATTATCGAAAAAAATGAAAATGATTATTCGATGAGCGAAGTATCGCAAATAGTAGAATCTAATGGCGGTAAATTATTAGGTTTATATGTTTCTGAGAAAAATCAAGGCAATGTACAAGTAACTTTAAAAATTAAAGCAGAAGACATCAATGAAGTTATGCATACCTTTAGACGTTATGACTATAAAATAATTTCTACGCATGAAAACGATATTTATTTAGAAGATTTAAAAAACAGGTCTGATTATTTACAGAAATATCTCGAAATGTAATTTCTAAGAAATTATTAAAAAAGAAAAGCAAATTAAAATATTAAATATTTTACAAATTTGAAAAAAGTAGCAGTTTACGGCCAATCATATTCTATATCAGCAGAAAAAGAAATTCAAATTCTCTTAAAGATTTTAGAAGAAAATAATATCGAATGCTTTATTGAAGAAAAGTTTTACAACTTGCTTGTAGAAGGAACAATTCTTGATAATAAATACAAAACATTTTCTCATTTTAGAGATTTAAACAATTCTTTCGATTTGATGTTTACACTTGGCGGAGACGGCACAATTTTAAGAGCTGTAACCTACATTAGAGATTTAGACATTCCGCTTTTAGGTATTAATACAGGTCGATTAGGTTTTTTGGCAACCATCAACAAAAACACAATTAACGAAAGTGTAGAGTTAATTTTAAAAGAAGAATATACAACTCAAGAAAGAACTCTTTTAGCTGTTAAAACGGCACCCGAAACAAAAGAATTTTCTGAACTTAATTTTGCTTTAAACGAAGTTACAATTGCTAGAAAAAACACAACTTCTATGATTGGTGTAACAACCAATCTTAACAACGAATACTTAACAAATTACTGGGCAGATGGTTTAATTATAGCAACGCCAACAGGCTCTACTGGTTACTCTTTAAGTTGCAATGGCCCTGTGATTTCTCCGGATTCTAAAAACTTAGTAATTACACCAATTGCACCACACAATTTAAATGCAAGATCGATGGTAATTTCAGACCAAACTTCGATACAATTAGAAGTAGATTCAAGAGAAAAAGACTTTTTAATTTCATTAGATTCTAGAATTACAACAGTTTCCGAAAACACAAAAGTTTTTATAGAAAAAGCACCATTCACCATAAAAAGTATCATTCCAAATAATCAATCTTTTTTACAAACTCTTAGAAGCAAATTGCTTTGGGGAGAAGACACAAGAAACGCAACAAATCTTTAACGCACTAACTACAATAAAACCTAAAAAAAAAGGTTATTCAAAAAAGACTGAGTATTAACTTTATAAAGCAAATTGAAATTCCTATATTTGCTCGCTATTTTTTAGAATGAAAAAAAGTATTTTATTTATCGTATTTTTTAGCCTATCTGCAATTATGTTTGGGCAAGTGTATGAAATTGGTGTTTCTTTAGGAGGCACAAATTACGTTGGTGATGTTGGTAGAACCAATTACATATACCCTAATCAATTAGCAGGTAACGCTTTTTTTAAATATAATTATAATCCTAGAATTGCTTTTAAAGGCACACTTTCTTATTTACCAATTAAAGGAAATGATAAGAATGCAGATACAGATTTTAGAAGAAATAGAGGATTAAATTTTACAAATACAATAGGTGAAATTGCTTTAGGAATGGAGTTTAATTTTTATGAATATGATATTTCATCAGAAAATAAAACTTGGACACCATACATTTTAATTGAGCTTGCAGCTTTTAATTACTCTTATATTAGAGAACAAACTACTGCAGGAGAAGATCTTTTTGATAAAAAAACATCTTTTGCGATACCAATAGGTTTGGGCTTTAAGTCTAAATTAAGTGGTAATTTTGCATTTTCTATAGAAAGTAAATTTAGATATACTTTTGAAGATGATTTAGATTATCTAACAGAAGACAATTTAAATTACAATATAGAAGGTAATAGTAATGATTGGTATATGTTTACCGGAGTATCTTTAATTTATACTTTTGGTAGACCCGCTTGTTACACACAAGGATTTTAAAATATGGATAAAAAACTACGTATCGATTTACAAAGAGTTCCAAAACACGTTGCCATAATTATGGATGGTAATGGACGATGGGCAAAAGGTAAAGGAATGAATAGGATTTTTGGTCATAGAAATGCACTTAACGCAGTAAGAGACTCTGTTGAAGCTGCAGCAGAAATTAATATAGAAGCAATTACTTTATACGCTTTTTCTACAGAAAACTGGAACAGACCAAAATTAGAAGTAGACTCATTAATGACTTTATTAGTTAATTCTTTAAAAAAGGAATTACCAACTTTCATGAAAAACGGAGTTAAGGTAAATGCTGTTGGATTGATAACAAGTCTTCCTAAAAAAGCACAAAAAGCTCTTAAAGAAGTATTTGAAGAGACAAAAAACAATTCTAGAATCGTATTAACTTTGGCTTTAAGTTATGGTTCTAGAGAAGAAATTGTTAATACAATTAAAAATATATCTAAAAAAGTTGTTAATAAAGAACTTAATTTAGAAGAAATAGATGAAAATACTATAAATAATCATTTATATACATTTAATTTGCCGGACGTTGATTTAATGATAAGAACTAGCGGAGAACAACGCATTAGTAACTTCTTATTGTGGCAGTTGGCATATGCCGAACTATATTTTACAGATGTACTTTGGCCAGATTTTAGAAAAGAGCATTTTTATGATGCAATTATAGATTACCAGAATAGAGAACGAAGATTTGGAAAAACAAGCGAACAAATTACAGAATAAATTTTTTATGAAATTATTTTCTGCAGCAATAGTGTTTACAGCACTATTTTCTACTTACAGCGCAAATGCTCAAGTTAAAAAAGATAGTATATCTATAATTAAAAAGGATACCATATCCACTAAAAAAGCTTCGTTCGTTAAAGGACAAGAATACATTTTAGGCGGTATTACTGTAACTGGTCTTCAAAAATTTAGCGAAGAAACAGTTCGAGTTTTTACAGGATTAAGATACGGGCAGACAATAAAATTGCCTGGAGACAAGCTTACAAGTGCTATTAAAAAACTTTATGAAAGTGACCAATTTAGTGATGTAGATGTCTATTTAGCAAAAATTGATGGTAATACAGTATACCTGCAATTAGATGTACAAGAATTACCTCAGCTAAATCAAGTTAAAATAAACGGAATTAAGAAGTCTAAAGCCAAAGAACTTTTAAAAGAAACCGAATTAAAACTTGGTAAAATGGTAACAGATAACTTGTTAGTTACCTCTAAAAATTATTTCAGAAAAAAATATACAGATAAAGGATTCTTAAAAACAAAAGTATCTTTAGATGTTCAAAAAGATACTTCGGATATTAATATCGTAAACATGTCTGTGTTTATAGATAAAGGGAAAAAAATTAAAATTAAAGATATCAACTTTAATGGAAATGACGCTATTTCAAATAAAAAATTAAGAGGTGCCATGAAAAACACCAAAGAGAAATTTTTTGGTCGTTTCTGGAAAGGATCTAAATATATAGAAGAAGATTATCAAGAAGATTTAGAAAGCATTTTAGATCTTTATAGCAGACAAGGTTATAGAGATGCTCGTATTTTAAAAGAAGGAATTTCTTGGAATGATGATAATACAATAGACATTAATATCGATTTAGAAGAAGGTAGACAATATCGTTTTGCAGAAATATTATTTGTTGGAAATAAAGAGTATACAGACGAGCAATTACAGCAAGTCTTAAGGATTGAAAAAGGAGACATTTATAACGGTGCTGTTTTAAAAGAACGTGTTAGCGGAGACGGAAGCCCTACTTCTTTTGATATTTCTTCGGAATACCAAAACAACGGTTACTTATTCTCTCAAATTAATGCAGTAGAAACTAAAGTAGAAAACGATTCTATTACAGTAGAAATTAGAATTAGAGAAGACGAAAAAGCAAGAATTAAAAAGGTTACTGTTTCTGGTAATGACAAAACAAATGATCATGTAATTTTTAGAGAATTACGTGTAAAACCAGGAGATTTATTTAGTAGAAGAGAAATTATTAGATCTATTAGAGAAATAGGTCAGTTAGGATTTTTTGATCAAAATGTAACACCTGATGTAACGCCAAATTACGGAGATAAAACTACAGACATCAATTTTAACGTAATTGAAAAAGGTGGTAGTCAAATAGAATTACAAGGTGGTTATGGTGGTGGTTCTTTTATAGGAACATTAGGTTTATCTTTTAACAACTTTTCTATAAAAAACATTTTTAATAAAGAAGCTTACAAACCATTACCAACCGGTGACGGTCAAAAATTATCTTTAAGACTTCAATCTAGTAGAACTTTTAACACATATAGTTTTTCTTTTACAGAGCCATGGTTTGGTGGTAAAACTCCAAAATCTTTATCATTTTCTATTTATCAATCAAATCAGTTTCAGTTAGACCCTCAAACTTTTGATGTAGACAGAAGTAGAAAACTAGGTATTACAGGTGCTTCTATTGGTTTAGGACAACGTTTAAAATGGCCAGATGATTTCTTTCAGTTATCACAAACAATTTCTTACCAAAGTTTTCAATTAAAAAATTATGGTTTTAGAGTTGGAGACAATGTTTTAGACAATGGTACATTAAATAACTTATCTTATAATATTAACTTAACAAGAAATTCTTCAGGACCAAGTTTAATTTTCCCAACTTATGGTTCAGAATTTTCTTTCGGAATTAAAGCGACACTTCCATATTCTTTATTCACAGATAAAGATTACAATCAACCAGATAATTTAACTGCAGAAGAGCAAAATGACTTTTTAGCAGATAAATATAAGTGGTTAGAATACTATAAATTAAACGCTAAAGGTAAATGGTATACTTCTTTTACAGATAAATTAGTGTTGATGACGAATGCTGAAATGGGATTCTTAGGATTTTATAGTGATAAACTAGGTCAAACACCATTTGAACGTTACTTTGTTGGTGGAGACGGTATAGCTCAATTTCAGTTAGACGGTAGAGAAACAGTAGGTTTAAGAGGGTATGAAAACAACAGATTATCTTCTATTTCTGGAGGTACTATTTATAATAAATTTCAATTAGAATTAAGGTATTCTATTACAGATTCACCATCTGCATCTATTTATACTTTAGGTTTCTTAGAAGCTGGTAACTCTTATGACAATTTTAGAACATTTAATCCGTTTAACGTAAAAAGATCAGCTGGTTTAGGTGTAAGAATTTTTATGCCTGCATTTGGTTTATTAGGTATCGATTTTGCTCATGGGTTCGATCCATTACCTGGTCAAATAGAAAAATCTGGTTGGCAAACACATTTTATTATCGGAAGACAATTCTAAGAAAACTGTACATTTGTTAAGACTAAAGTTTTTTTGGCATGGTTTTTTCTAAATACTAAACGAATGAAAAAAATATTTTTATTTACAGTTCTTTTATTTACAGTTAGTATTTCTTGCGCTCAAAGAAATCAAATTATTGCCTACATAGATATGGAATACATTCTAGAAAATGTTCCTGAATATCTAGAAGCACAAAATACTTTAGACGAAAAAGTAGTAAAGTGGAGACAAAAATTAGATAAAGAAGCAAGATTTATTGAAGTACTAAAAACTGATTTAGCAAACGAAAAAGCTATTCTTACAAAAGATCTTATAGAAGAAAAAGAAGAAGAAATAGCATTAAAACAAGACGAATTAAGAAGATTAGAATCTTTGTATTTTGGACCTAAAGGTGATATGTTTTTATTAAGAAAACAATTAGTAAAACCTATACAAGACCAAGTTTACAATGCAATACAAAGTATTTCTGCTAGAAAAAAATACGATTTTGTTTTTGATAAATCTAGTGAATTAGTAATGCTATATTCAAATAAAAAATACGATATTAGCGACCTCGTTTTAGCAACTATTGATAGAACAAGGTTAGTAGATCAAAAAAATGCTAAAAAGAAGCAAGCAAGTGCGCCAAAAGAATTAACAGATAAACAAAAAACTGCAATCGCTAAAAAAGAAGCAGCAATTGCAAAAAAACTATCTGATAAAGAAGCGAAGCAAAAATTAGCAGAAGAAAGAAGACAAGCACTGTTAAAGAAAAGAGACGAAAAAAGAGAGTTGCTTAGAAAAAAGAAAGAAGCGCTTAGAAAGAAAAAAGAAGACGCAAAGAAAGAGCAAGAAAAACAAGAGAATAATAATTAAATTAAAAACAAGAATGAAAAATTTTAAAACATTACTATTAATTGCTGTATTTACTTTAGGAGTAGCTGGTGTTGCGAATGCACAAAAAATAGGTCATGTAGATTACCAAAGAGTTATAGATAATATGCCAGAAACAAGAGCATTATCTACTACTTTAGAAAAGTTAGGTAAATCGTACCAAAATGAAATTGAAGGTTTAAAGAAAAAGTTAGAAGCTAAAGTTCAAAAATATACTGCTGAGCAAGCAACACAAACAGAAGCTACTAACAAGCAAAGAGCACAAGAAGTACAAGTAGACAAGGCAAGATTTGACCAAGCACAACAAGCTGCTTACCAAGAAATGCAAAAGAAACAAGCAGATGGTTTAAAGCCAATTGTAGAAAAAGCTGAAAAAGCAATTGAATCTGCTGCTGCATCTAAAGGAATTTTATATGTTCTTGATGCTAAAAGTTTAATCGTAAAAAAGGGAGAAGATTTATATAGTGCTGTAAAAGCTAAATTAGGTTTATTAAAAGATTTACCAAAGCCACAACAAGCAAGACAATAATTTCTACTTTTTAAATTATATAAGAAACCTACTTTTTTAAGTAGGTTTTTTTATTTTTACGCATATGATATCTAACAATAATCCTATTGGTTTTTTTGATTCTGGTGTTGGTGGCACATCAATATTAAAAGAAGTGATAACGCTTTTGCCTTTTGAAAATACAATCTATCTTTCCGATAGTAAAAATGCTCCTTACGGTCAAAAAACCAAAGAAGAAATTATTGCATTGTGTATTAAAAATACTGAATTTTTATTAGCTAAAAATTGTAAAATAATTGTTGTTGCTTGTAATACTGCCACAACAAATGCAATTGATTTTTTAAGAGACAAATATGCAATTCCTTTTATAGGGATAGAACCTGCTATAAAACCCGCTGCTTTAATTACAAAAACTAAAATTATAGGAATTTTAGCAACAAAAGGAACGCTAAACAGTACTTTGTTTGAGAAAACATCTAAAACTATATCTAAAGATATTACGATTAAAGAAACGATAGGTAAAGGACTTGTAGAACTAATAGAAGCCGGAAAATTACATTCAGAAGAAATGAATGATCTACTTCTTCAATACCTGAATCCTATGATTAAAAATGATATCGATTCTTTGGTGCTTGGTTGTACTCATTACCCTTATTTAATACCTCAAATTAGAAAAATTGTTGGATCTAAAATTAAAATTATAGATTCTGGCGAAGCAGTTGCCAAACAAACGAAAGCTATTTTAGAGAAAAACAATCTAATTAAAAAAGATGCTAAAAAAGCATCTCATTTTATTTACATCAACAAAGATAAGACTGCATTAAAGAATTTAATTGTTAATGATGGTATAGAAGTAATAGAAAAAGATTTCTAAAAGCTACCGTAACTTGCATTTATATTAGGGCAAGCTGCACCTCTTGGTTCTCTTGTCCATAGGTTAAAACCTATAGAAATTTGATGAAATCCATTCTCTGCGAATAATACATCGTTTAATTGCTTTGTATGCGTGTAAGAAAACATCAAATTCTTATAATTTACACCAATTAAAGGCGAGATGTAAGAAGAGTTATCTTCGCTACTAGCATCAAAATTTCTTCTATAAGATAGTGCTGCCCAAAATTGCGTGTTTTTAAAAGTTTTGTAGGCTTTAAAATTTAGATCTGCAATTCTTTCTTTAGTTCCTTCTCTTATTTGCAACATTACAGAAGGTTCAAATTGTACAAATCTTTCTTGTCCGAAATAATAACCAACGGATAAAATATAATTTCTTAAATCTAAAGGTTCTTGAACATTCAAATTGTTTTTTGCTGTTAAGAATAAGTTTTTAACTGTAAAATAAGAAGACAAACCTCCTCTGTGATAAGCTAAACTAAAATCTGCATTATAGTAACTTGTACTTTCTATAATTTGACTAACAACACCTGGTCTATCTCCAGAAAATGTTCTTTGATCTGATTGGTTTTGTACAAAAGAAAAAGCCAAACCAAAAGATAATTGTTGAAACATTTTACTCGTGCTCATTGGTAAATGATAAGCATAAGCACCTTGCATACCTTGCTGAGAGTGAAATCCGTTTTTATCATTAAATAAAACCAAACCATAACCAGCATTCGATTCTTCGCCAAATTTGGTATGAAAACTTACCGTTTGTAATGCAGGTGCATTTGGTACACCAATCCATTGTTGTCTTGCAGTTAATCTTAATTTACTAGAATTACCAATACCTGCTGCTGAAGGGTGTACTAAAAAAACATTATCTGATAAGTAATCTGTATAAATTGGTAACGTTTCTTGTGCTTGGTTTTTTATTGAAAATAAAACAATAAATAAAAGACAGATTTTAATACTTGTAAACTTCATTAACCCAATAGCGTTTTTTAAGAAAATCAAATATATTATAAAAATCTTTAAGAATTCTTTGTTCTAATAAGTTTTAACACAGTTAAAAATAAAAAATAATAGTTGTTCTTTAGAAATTATTCAAATATTTAATGGCAACTTGCATTATTAGAAACAATATCTAAAATTGGTTTTGGTGATACATACGGAATGCCTAAACCAAGACCTCTAACAATAAATAATAAACCTATAAAAACAACAACATAAGGTATTGCTTTCTGAATTGATTTCTTTAAACTTCCTTTTGCAAAGTTTCCTAAGAAAACAACAGAGGTCATTAACGGCACTGTACCCAAACCAAATAAAAACATATACAAACTACCTTCTAAAGCATTTTTAGTTGCCAAGGCACCAAATAAAGCCATATAAACTAACCCGCACGGTAAAAATCCATTAAGAAAACCTATTGTAAAAAAAGTATCGTTTCTTTTCTTTTTTAACTCTTTACCTAAAGTGTTTTTTAAATGCACTAATAAAGCGTTTACTTTTTTAGAAAATTTAATTTTATGAAAAAGCTTTGGAAAAAGAATAAATAAAATCATGAATACACCAACAATAATTGATATTTGCTGTTGAAATCCGAAGAAATAAAAACCTTTACCCAACAAACCAAACAATAAGCCAATTAATGCATATGTTAACAATCTACCAAAATGATAAATCATAACCTGCAGAAAACCTTTGGTTTTATTTTGCCTATCTATTGGTAGCATAAATGCTATTGGCCCGCACATACCAATGCAATGAAAGCTACCCAATAAACCAAAAATTAGTGCAGATATTAACATTAATATTCTATTTCTTGTTTTACTAAATATTCTTTATCATTGTATTTGAAAGCAACACTAATGTTCCATCGACCACCTAACAAACGCTTCTCAGGCACGAGCAAATATGAATTAGAAATCGAAATAGGAATTTCGAAATCTAATTGTTTATTAGATGGTCTGTATAGGAACACTTTTCCTTGAATCTTTTTAGGGTTAAATACTGCAGGAAATATTACTTTTAAATCATTATTAACTTTTAAAATTTTTACGTTCTCTTCTAAATTATTTGCATTTTGTGTTGCATCAATTTCATTTTGAAAACCTAATTCTTTTTGGTAATATTTTTCTGTTACTAAATCATGACTGTAAGAATTATTTGTACTCATAGTTATTACGAAGTACAAAATAAACCCCATAAAAGCCACAATTGCTATTACAATACCCGTTCCCCAATTAAATTTCATAATCTTATTATTTATAACTTCTAGGTCCTAAAAAACTAGACTTAGCCGTTTCTATTAATTTTCCTTTTGTATAAACGCCAATTTCTAGCTTGTCTTTATCACCTTTTAAAGCTGCTTGATTAATTTCGATGAACAAAGTACCTTCTGCCAAACCTTGTTTTGGAACTACAAAATTTTTGTTAGAAACTAATTTTATTTCTCCTTTATGAGATAACAATTTGTAGCTAACATCTGTAATATCTTTTGTTGTTTTATTGATCACCTTAAACGTATAAACGTTACTGATGATATTATTTTCTTTATGCTGATATAATTGCCCTGGTAGCCTTAAAATTCTTGCTTCTACATCGTTTCTTAGAAATAGCATACCAATTAAAATACCGGTTAAAATTAACAGAACTGCAGAATAACCTTTCATTCTAGCTGTAAACTCAAAAGGTTTTTTCTTTGCAATGTTATCTTCACTTGCATATCTAATCAATCCTTTAGGTAAACCCACATTCTCCATCATATGATCGCATTCATCTATACAAGCTGTACAATTAACGCATTCTAACTGTGTACCGTTTCTTATATCTATACCTGTAGGACAAACAACTACACATTGTTTACAATCAATACAATCTCCTTTACCTAAAGCATTTCTATCTTCATTTTTTCTGAATTTTGAACGACCGTTTTCTCCTTCGCCTCTCTTATAATCATAGGTGACATTAATTGTTTTATTGTCTAACAAAACACCTTGTAATCGACCATACGGACAAGCAATTATGCAAACTTGCTCTCTAAACCAAGCAAACACAAAATAGAATACACAGGTAAAAATTGTTAATGAAATTAATGTACTAATATTATCTAAAGGATTACCAGTTATGTAATTTATTAGTGTATCTCCACCAATTAAATATGCTAAAAATACATTTGCGATTAAAAAAGAAATTATAAAAAACACAAACCATTTTAAGAGTCTTTTTCTAATTTTCTCTGCATTCCAAGGTTGTTTATCTAAACGGATTTGTTTGCCTCGATCACCATCAATCCAATATTCTATTTTTCTAAAAACCATTTCGAGAAATATGGTTTGCGGACAAATCCATCCGCAGAAAATACGACCAAAAACAACCGTAAAGAGAATTACAAAAACAACACCAACAATCATTGAAATAACTAATAAATGAAAGTCTTGTGGCCAAAAAGGAAATCCGAAAATATTAAATTTTCTTTCTAATACATTAAACAATAAAAATTGGTTGCCATTAATTTTTATAAAAGGTGCAGATAATAAAAAAAGTAATAAAAAATAACTAACGTAAGTTCTGTATTTATAGAAAAATCCGCTTGGTTTTTTAGGAAATACCCAAGAACGCTTTCCCTCATTATTAACAGTCGCAATACTATCTCTAAAATACTCGTTCTTGGGCTTATCCATAAAAATTAACTATTAAATTACTTTTCCTTTTTCTGTATTATTCTTCTGTCCAGATTTCTCCTTGTGGTGCTTTAGCAACGGTAGGTGTTGTACCTTGAAGGGTTAGAACATAACTTGCTACTTTTGCAATATCTGCAGTTTTTAATGTTTTATCCCAAGCAATCATTCCTTTACCATCTCTACCACCATTAGAAATAGTTGCAAAGACATTTTTAATTCCGCCACCCAAAATCCAATATTCATCTGTTAAATTTGGTCCAATAGAACCTCCTCCATCTTTTTGATGACAAGAAGCACAGTTTAAATTAAACACTGCTCTACCTCTACTTAAATCTTTAGCATCTGTTAAAAGTGTTACATTTTCTGCTGTAATTAAATCTTTAGCTGTGGCTTTGTATTTGTTTAACGCTGCTTTTGCTTCTGCAACCGCCTTATTATATTCTACCACCTGATTATCGCCATCTAAAACTTCGAATCTTACTAAATAAACAACCGCGAAAATTATGGTTGCATAAAACATATAAATCCACCATGGCGGAAGCGAATTATCTAATTCTCTAATTCCGTCGTAATCATGATCTAAAACTATTTCTTGCTCTTCTTCTATTGCTTTTGCTTTGGTCCAAGATTTTAATAATTTTTGAATCCAAGCATTACTTGGTTCTGGCACAATACCATCTTTTTCGTTTTGCAGTTCTGTAGCTCTTTTAATTGCTAATACATTAACAACTTCTTTTAAAACAACTACTAAAACAAAACCAATTAAGGCCAACCAAACCAACGGATTCTCATAAAAACTAAATGGGTTTTCATACACCATAAACGATTTTGCAAGCGTTATAAACGTAACAATTACAAAAATTACATATACTGTAGACTGTATAGATTTTTTCATTTTACTAACTTTTTAATTATCTAATGGTATACTGCTTACTTTACTGATATAGTCTTTTTTGGCTGTAAAAACCCACCAAAACAAGGCTACAAAAAAAGTAAAGAATATAACTAATGATATCATTGGATAAATTTCTATACCTGTAATACTTTCTAAATGTCCTTTTAAAAATTTAAACATAATTTCTATTTTTTAGTAGGTTTTTGTTCGTCTTTAACTTTTATATCTGTACCTAAACGTTGTATGTAAGCTATAATCGCTACAATTTCTCTGTTTTTCATTTCTATAAAAGCTTCGCCATTATCTTTTGCATATTTTTTATCAGCTTCATAAGTTTTTGCAAAATCTGGATCTGAATATAGATTTTCTTCAATCTGTGTACCTTGAGCTAACATATTAGCTTGCGCATTTGAAATTTCTTCTTCAGTATATGGTACACCTAAAGTTACCATTGCTTTCATTTTATTTTCTGTATTCGATTTATCTAGCTCGTTTCTTACCAACCATTTATAGGCAGGCATTATAGAACCTTCGGATGTACTTTGTGGATCGTACATATGATTAAGGTGCCAACTATCGTTATACTTCTGCCCTATTCTATGTAAATCTGGCCCAGTACGTTTACTTCCCCATAAAAAAGGATGATCGTACACAAATTCACCTGCTTTAGAATACTCGCCATAACGCTCTACTTCACTTCTAAAAGGTCTTACCATTTGCGAGTGACAACCAACACAGCCTTCTCTTATGTAAAGATCTCTACCTTCTAATTCTAATGGTGTATAAGGTTTTACACTGCTAATTGTTGGTATATTAGATTTCACTAATAAAGTTGGTATAATTTGTACAACACCACCAATTAAAATAGCTACTGTAGCATATAATGTTAATTTAATTGGTTTTCTTTCAATCCAAGTATGCCATCCTTCTCCTTTTGTTCTGTATTTAGAAACTTTAGTTAAAGCTGGTGCTTCTGCTAATTCGTCTGTAACGCCAACACCTGCTTTTACAGTTCTAACAACGTTGTACAACATTACAATTGCACCTACAATAAATAAAGATCCTCCTATAGCACGCATCCAATACATTGGTATAATTTCGTTGACAGTTTCTAGGAAGTTTCCGTAAGTTAATTTTCCGTCCGGATTAAATTGTTTCCACATAGAAGCTTGTACAAAACCTGCAACATACATTGGTAAAGTGTACATTATTATACCTAGAGTACCAATCCAGAAATGGAAATTTGCCAAACCTGTTGAGTATAATTTAGTTTTAAACATTCTAGGTATTAACCAATACAACATACCGAAAGTAAAAAACCCATTCCATGCTAATGCACCAACATGTACGTGTGCAATAATCCAATCAGAAAAATGTGCAATTGCATTAACATTTTTTAGAGAAAGCATCGGGCCTTCAAAAGTTGCCATACCATAACCCGTAATTGCAACTACCATAAATTTTAAAACAGGATCTGTTCTTACTTTATCCCAAGCTCCTCTTAATGTTAGCAGTCCGTTTATCATTCCACCCCAAGAAGGCGCTATTAACATTACAGAAAATGCAACACCTAAGTTTTGTGCCCAATCTGGTAATGAAGTATATAATAAATGGTGTGGTCCTGCCCAGATATAAATAAATATTAAAGACCAAAAGTGTACAATTGATAATCTGTAAGAATAAACAGGTCTGTTTGCTGCTTTAGGAACAAAGTAATACATTAAACCTAAAAACGGAGTTGTTAAAAAGAAAGCAACTGCATTGTGACCATACCACCATTGCACCAAAGCATCTTGCACACCAGCATACACAGAATAAGACTTTAAAAAACCTACTGGTAATGCCAAACTATTAAAAATATGTAACACAGCTACGGTAACAAAGGTTCCTAAATAAAACCAAATTGCAACATATAAATGTCTTTGTCTTCTTTGTAGAATAGTCCAGATCATGTTAACACCAAAAGCAACCCAAACTAAAGCTATTGCAATATCTATAGGCCACTCTAATTCTGCATATTCTTTAGACGAAGTATAACCTAATGGCAATGTAATTGCGGCAGCTACAATAATTGCTTGCCAGCCCCAAAAATTAAAATTACTTAAAAAGTTACTTGCCATTCTTGCTTTTAACAAACGTTGTAAAGAGTAATAAACACCTGCAAAAATTGCATTGCCTACAAAGGCAAAAATTACTGCATTTGTATGTAAGGGTCTTAAACGCCCAAAACTTAACCACGAAATTCCGTCTGTTACGTTTGGGAATAAAAACATAAACGCTAGCAATAAACCTACAGAGAATCCTACAATTCCCCAAAGTAATGTTGCGTAGATGAATTTTTTTACGATTTTATTATCGTAATAAAATTGTTGCATTTCCATAATTTAAAATTTAGTCTAAAGTTGATTTTTCTTGTTTTTTTATAATTAGCTCATCATCAAAAAGCATGCGAACAGATGGTGTATACGAATCATCGTATTGCCCTTTTTTAACTGAATAAATAAATGCTATAAAAAATATTAATGCCACTAAAATACTTAGTGTAAGTAGTAAATATATTACGCTCATATCTTGCCTGATAATTGATACAACAAAAATAATATTGATACATTTCTTAAAATATGACATTTGTCATGTTTAAAATTTATCTTTAAATTGTCATAGAAAATAATTGTGTTTTTGGTTTGTTTTTTAACAGATGCACATCAAAAGCCATACAAATATTTCTAACGAAAGGTCTTGCTTCTTCTGGCACAGAAAGTGAATTTTTATTTATCACAACCAAACCGTCATTTTCCATTTCTTTTAGTAAAGTCAGATGGTTTTCTATATTTTTAATTTTTAAGCTATCATCTTCCCAAGAAGTAGAAAAATGACACATAATATTTAAAATATGTTTTCTAATAATTCTATCTTCTTCAGATAAAAGGTGTCCTCTAAAAATAGGAATTTCACCAGAGTTTACTATTTGCTGATATTCTTTTACTGTCTTTACATTTTGTGCAAAAGCATACCAAGAATCTGAAATTGCAGACATACCTAAACCAACCATTAATTGAGTTTTATTTGCCGTATAGCCCATAAAGTTTCTATGCAAAGTTTTATGCTCTGTTGCCTTAAATAAACTATCTGTTTTTAAAGCAAAATGATCCATACCAATTTCTACATAGCCCAAAGCAGCAAAAAGTTCTTTACCTATTTCGTACAGTTCTCTTTTTTCTTCGTTTGCAGGCAAATCATTTTCATTAAAACCTCTTTGCCCTACTCCTTTTACCCAAGGTACATGTGCGTAACTGTAAAAAGAAATTCTATCGGGTTGTAATTCTTTTGTTTTATTAATTGTGTAGATTACATTTTCTTTAGTTTGAAATGGTAATCCGAAAATTAAATCGTGACTAACAGATGTATATCCTATTTCTCTAGACCAATTTGTAACCTTTTCTACCTCTACAAACGGCTGAATTCTATGAATTGCTTTCTGTACTTTTTCATTATAATCTTGCACACCAAAACTTACCCTTCTAAAACCACAATTATATAAAGTTTGTAGTTGCTCTTTGGTTGTGTTACTTGGATGTCCTTCGAAACTAAATTCTGCATTTTGATGTTTTTTAGAAATCGAAAAAATTCCATTCATTAAATATTCTAAATTTTCTTTCGAAAAAAAAGTTGGTGTTCCGCCACCTAAATGCAACTCTTTAATTATTGGCGTTTCATCAACCAAAGCAACATACAATTTCCATTCTTTTAAAACAGTTTCTATGTATTCTTCTTCTACTTCATGACGTTTCGTAATGTGCTTATGACACGCACAAAAAGTACATAAACTCTCACAAAATGGTAAATGAATGTAAATACTTATCCCTTCGGATGTGTTGCTTTCTTTAAAAGAAGCTTTAAAGGAATTTATCCAAACATTTTTATCGATTCCGGCTTTGTTCCAAAAAGGAACTGTTGGATAACTTGTGTACCTAGGACCTGGAATATTATATTTCTGAATTAAAGAATTTTGCATATTATTTTATTTTTTTACCCAAAATATTGGTAGAAATTGTTGTAAAGATTACGATACTAATAGAACTTAAAGGCATTAAAATAGCTGCAATAACGGGCATCAAATTACCTGTAATTGCAAAACCCAAACCAATTAAATTGTAACATAAAGACAGTAAAAAGCTATACTTTATAATTTTAATAGCCTTTTTAGATGCGTTAATAAACGTTGCTATTTTAGAGAATTTTGATGCATCTAAAATTCCGTCGCAAGCAGGTGAAAAAACATTGATATTTTCTGATAAAGCAATACCTACATCACTCTGTGCCAAAGCGCCAGCATCATTTAAACCATCGCCAATCATAGCCACTTTTTTGTTTTCTTTTTGAAGTTGTGCTATTACATTTAATTTATCTTCTGGCTTTTGGTTGAATAAAAGCGTGGTTTCTCTTGGTAGATTTTGTTCTAAGTACAATTTCTCTCCTTCATTATCTCCAGAAACCACAGATAAACTAAATTTATCTTTTAAAGATTTAAATAATCCTTTTACTCCTTTTCTGTAAGAATTTTTAAAAGTAAATTTACCTTTATAAACGCCATTAAAACTGATATAAATTGCTGTATCTAAATTAGAAGACTCACTAGAATTTAGCACGAAATTAGAAGATCCTAATTTTAAAATTTCGTTATTATAAGTTGCTACAATTCCTTTACCAACAAACTCATCGTACTTAGAAATTGGTACTGAATCTAACTTAGAAAATGTATTGTATAAAGTTCTACTTAACGGATGATTAGAAGATCTTAAAGCACTTTTTAAAATTCTTTTTTCGAGAGTATTTAGTGCTGTTCCATCATAAGAAATTGTATTTTCTTTGTGCGTTGTTAATGTACCTGTTTTATCAAAAATTATAGTATCTATTTTTGCCAATTGCTCTATTACAGTGGCATTTTTTAAATAGAATTTTTGTTTACCAAAAATGCGCAACATATTTCCTAAAGTAAATGGCGCCGCTAATGCTATTGCACAAGGACAAGCAATTATTAAAACTGCCGTAAATACGTTTAATGCTTTGTTGACATCTATAAATAACCAAAATAATGTTGCTATAAACGCAATTGCCAAAACTGCAATTGTAAAATTTTTACTAATTCTGTCTGTTATTGTTTTAAAATGCGACTTGGGCTCTTTTTGAAAAACATCGTTACTCCATAACTGAGTTAAATAACTTTGAGAAACCGATGCTAAAACTTCCATTTCTATGCTTCCAGAAAGTTGTTTACCACCTGCAAAAAGTTTATCCCCAGATTTTTTTGAAACCGCCTCTGCTTCTCCAGTAACAAAACTATAATCAATGTCTGCATTTCCGTTTATTAAAATTCCGTCTACAGGTATCAATTCTTCATTTCTAATTAATAGTCGATCACCTTTTTCAACATCATAAATCTGTACGGTTTCTTCTTGATTATCCTTAGTTATTTTTGTGACCGCAATAGGAAAATACGATTTGTAATCACGCTCAAAAGACAAGAAATTGTAAGTTTTTTGCTGAAAAAATTTACCTAGTAATAAAAAGAAAACCAAGCCGGTTAAACTATCAAAAAAACCGGTTCCTAAATCGAAAATTATTTCTACAGAACTTCTAATAAATAACACCGAAATACCCAATGCTATCGGCACATCAATATTTAATATTTTAGATCGCAAACCTTTATAAGCAGAAATAAAATAATCCTTACCTGCATAAAAAACTACGGGTAACGAAAAGAAAAACATCAACCATCTAAAAATGTTCTTATACTTTTCTATCCAAAAACCATCGACTTCGAAATACTCTGGAAAAGATAAAAACATTACGTTTCCGAATGCAAAACCCGCAATACCAAGTTTGTAAATTAAACTTCTATCAACTGCTTTTTTTCCGCTTTCATAATCTTCTAAACTAATGTAAGGCTCGTAACCAATTGCACTTAATAACAGTACAATTTCTTTAATTGTTGTTTTAGCAGAGTTATAAGTAACTCTCACTTTTTTCTTAGGAAAATCTACTTGAGACGCACTAACATGTTCGTTTAATTTATGTAGATTTTCTAGAACCCAAATACAAGAACTACAATGAATGTGTGGTATGTAAAGTGATACGATTTCTATATCACCATCAGAAAAATCTAATAATTTTGCTGCGATTTCTTTAGAATCTAAAAAATCGTATTTGCCTTTAATTTCTGAAGGTATTGCCCCCGGATTGTCTTGAAAATTATAATAACACGTTAAATCGTTTTCAGAAAAAATCTCATAAACAGTTTTACAACCGTTACAACAGAAACTTTTATCATCAAACGTAATTAAACTGTCATTACAAGAATCGCCACAGTGATAACATTGTGTAGAATTCATATTTACTCTTTTGCCTATTGCAAATTTCTAATAAGAGTGTCTTTTAAAATATGATATTTATCAGGTTTTTACTATTTTTGATTTTACCTAAAACATTTTTAACATGAGCAAATGTGAACAATGTATTGTTCGACAGTTTAATTCTTTAAAACATCTTTCTAAAGAAGAATTGTTAAGAATGTCTAATTGCAAAACTTCTAAAATTATAAAAAAAGGCGAAATTCTTTTTGATGAAGGAGAACACATCAATGGTGTTTTTTGCATTAAAGATGGTGTTTGCAAAGTTTCTAAAATGAGCGATAACGGTAGAAATCAAATTGTTAACTTGGTGCAAAAAGGTGATTTATTAGGTGAACGCAGTTTAATTTCTGAAGAAGTTTCGAACCTAAAAGCTGTGGCTTTAAATGATATGGAAATTTGTTTTATTCCGAAAGATGAAATTATTAGAGATTTAGAGAAAAACAATAATTTTACAATGAGTGTTTTAAAAGATATGGCCAATTCTTTAAAAACAGCAGACAATTTAATTGTAGATATGGCTCAAAAAACAGTAAAACAACGTTTAGCAGAAACTCTTTTGCACTTAGAAACTAAATTTGGTATAAATGCAGACGGTAATATTAACATTCAGCTTTCCAGAGAAGATATTGCAAATATTATTGGTACAGCAACAGAATCTGCAATTCGATTACTTTCTGATCTTAAGAAGAAAAACGTTATCGAATTTAAAGGTAAAAACATTAAAATTTTAGACAAAATAGCCTTAGAAAAAATGGTTACTGGTTTTTAATACTTTTTAAAAAGAATAACCAATTGCAAAATTAAATACAGGTTCGTCTACTCTAAAATCCCAACGCTTGCCTTCTTGTAACGCCGGATCATGAAATGGTGCAGCCAAATCGAAACGAATTACAAAACCTTGCACATCTACACGAACACCAACACCTGCTCCGATTCCTAATTCGTTTATAAAATTTGATGTAAACTTATCTTTACCTGCAGTGCCAAAATCTGGATTTGCTTTAGAATTCCATACATTTCCAGCATCAGCAAAAACCGCTCCTTTAAAAAACGAAAAGATTGGGAAACGATATTCTAGATTTGCTTCTAAACGAATATTACCAGTTTTATCAAAAAAATTACTTGTTGTATCTGTGTTATCTGCAACATCATTTCCATTGTAAGTTCCTGGCCCTAAAGATCGAATATTAAATGCTCTAACACTATATGGGCCACCAGCATAATATTGTTTTACAAACGGAACAACATCAGAATTACCATATGCATAACCATAACCAGCAAACAATCTCGCTGCAATGGTTTGATTTTTATTTGCACCAAAATTATAATGATATCTTGCATCAAAATCTGCTTTTGCATATTGTGCATATTGCAAACCTAAAAATTCTTTAGTACCATTTGTTTCATTTTCTTTTGCTAATAAACTTATAGAATTCCCTGCTATATCTAATGTAGAATTTAAATAAAATTGATGAGTTTTAGCATTATTCAACATTTCATTATAAGTAAACGAAAATGTTAATCCGCTTATAAATTGTTGCTCAAAACTTTGTTCTAGAAAAGAGTTGTCTTCTAATATTTGCTGAAACTCTTCTGTAGTGTTTGATAATCTTGTATAATTTACCGAAATAGGGTTTAACTCGTAAGTAATATATTTATTTGCATTCCAAACATAACCAAAAAGCGCACTACCAGACAGTAGTGTATACAACTTACTTCTATTTAAATATGTTACACCTAAACTCGTTTTTGTTTTAGGTACAGAATATTCAAAAAAATCTTCATCAATAGAAAAAGGAGCAATAACTCTCGGAAAAATTAATTCGGTTTTTAAACCTAATTCTAAACTACTTAAACCAGAATTTTCGCCACTAGAAACTTGTGTTTCATAACCAAAATTTGTGCTTATATTTAGTGTTTCGCCACCTTTAAAAAGGTTTCTATTGCTGTAAGTTAAAGACAATTCTGGGCCTGCAAAATTATTAGACTTTGTAACCGCTTGTAATTCTGCCCTAATAGCTCTTTTTGTTAACGGCGATAAAAATATATTGGCTTCTAAAACACCTAAACTATCTGTTTCTAAACTTTCTAATTCTTTATACTGAATGTTTACATATTTGTAAGCACCAATAGAAGACAAGCGTCTTGCTGTATTTTTAGATGTTAACGGATTGTAGTTTTCGTCTTCTTTAATTGTAATAAAATCATCTAAATATTTTGGTTTAAAAAACACAGAATCTTGAAAATAACTTTTATTATCGAACCTGGTTTCTTTTACGTTTGTAGAATCTTTTAAATTAAAATTTGGGTAAATATTTATCTTTTTTACTTGATACGGAATTGTAGCTTTCTGAGGCACTTTTGCCTTCAATTTTAAAAACAAATCGAATCTTTTATTTTTATATTGATTTGTGTCTGCTTCAAAAATTAAAAAACTAGGATTAAAATTATAATAACCTCTTTGCTTTAATTCGGTATCTAAACGTTGTCTCTCTAATTTTAAATTCGCTAAATCGAAACGCATGTTTTCTGGAAATGGAGATTTTTTGGTTAATTCTTTTATTTCTTGGTAAATAGGACTTTCTATACTATCTATTTGATAACTCGCCATTTTATAAGGCGCAGGTACTTTTAACCTATAAACTACGCTTGCTTTTTTATCTTGTTCATCAAAAAAAGAAGTTGCTCTGCTATAGAAAAAGCCATGATTTTCTAATCTGTTTTTTAGTATTTCTGTAACTTCTAATTCATTTACATCACTTTGGTAAACGGGTTCTTCACCAAATCTTTTAAACAACCATTTATTTAAAAAGTTAGGATTCTCTTTTTGATTTTTGTAATAATAGTACAAGCCTAAATAAGCACCTAAAAACTTAGAATTTGGTTCTGGTCTTAGCACTGTATTTAAATCTACTTTTAAATTGGTTGCATTATCTACCGCAGAATCTACATCCATTTCAATTTTTGCACCAGTGTATAAACGCTCGTCTTCGGGTATGTATTTTTGAATACTACAAGAATATAAAAATGTACCAAAAAGTACTGCAATTAATAAGTGTTTAACAATTTTATTCAAAGTTTAATTCTTTTTATTAACAGATTTTTTAGCTGATTTTGGTTGATTCTCTTCTTCTTTTGGCTTTTTTTCTGATGTATTCTTGTCTGAATTTGAACCTAAAAGAGCTTTCCATAATTCTTGAAATTCATTGAATTCTTGTGTGAAAATCAACCCAATTCCGCTAACAATAGTTTGACCATCGATCACATTTTCGAATTCACTTTTTCTAAATCCTTTTAAACGATATCTGCCATCTTCTGTTATTTTATATTCTAAACTAACATTACCAATTAACGGAGTTTGCTCTCCGGTTGTGCTACTTCCTTGTATATCAATTTCGCTACCAACTCTAACGGTTAACCTTTCGTTAAACAGTTGTTTTTGTGCAGCAACATCTAGTTGCGTTCTGTCTGTTGGTGCATCACCTTGATAATCTGTAAAACTGTTTAAACCGAAATCTAATTCTATCCCAGATTTACCCAAAAGTTTATCAGAAAAAGTATTTAATTGTTCTGAAACTGCATCGTTTAAATTGTTTCTTGCTATGGATGCAAAACCACCAAAACTACCATCGCTACCAGCATCAGGATAAAATCTATTAAGTACTAATAACGAAAAAACTTGTTTGTTCAATTCTTCTTCTTGCTGCTTAATTTGCTGAACTCTAACATAAACTTGTCCACCAATGGCACCTTGTTCTTCTTCTGGCATGCTTAAATCAAAAGATATTTTTGGCTGTAATAATTCGCCATCAATATTTAAATATACCTGAAAAGGTAATACTTGTTTGTACTTATTTTGTACTGATACATCTTCATTTGAAATTTGTGCCGCCATTAAAGAAGATGCAGACGTTTCTAATTTATAAATGGCACTTACATCTAATTTTGCATCAAAAGGATCACCAGACCAAGTAACTCTTCCGCCAGGTGCAAGCAAAAATTTTCTATTAACTAAATTGTATAATGTTAGTTCGTAATGCCCGCTAGCTACTTGATATGCTCCAGTAAACGTAATTCTACCATTTGGCACCATTGTAAAAAGAAAATCTCCTTCTCCAGAAACTTTAAAATTATCGCCAGTATCTTCGTTTATAATAATGGTAACTACAGCTTCTTTGTTAATTTTTAATTGAGAAGAAATATCAAACCCGCTAATTACTGCAGATTGTTCTTCTGTTTGCGTTAAAATAGCATCCGGATTTTTTCGATTTACAAAAGCCACAACACCATCTCTTTCTTCTACATTTGCATACGTAGATGGCATTACATAAGTTACATCTGTATCTTTACCAAGTGTAAAGTTGGCATTTACTTTTGGTATTTGTAAATCACCAGTTAATGTTGCATTGGTGTTAAAAGTAACTTTACCATACAAATCTGGATTGTCTTTTTGTGTTGCGTTTAAAATTCTAAAGTTTTCTGCTTTTAATTTTAAATCGAATTCTGGATTTATAAAACTTTCGGTTTTAATGTCTCCAGAAAGCGTTAATGCATTATTTTTAGCATCCAAAACTGTAAAATTAGCCATCGAAATACCCGAATTATCTACAGTTAATTGCTCTTCTTTTAACGTAAATTTTGTATTTAACTTTGTGATATTAAAAACAGCATTATCAAACGTTAAACTACCATTGTATTTAGGTTTGCTTGTTGTACCAGTAACTTTAAAATCGCCAGAAAAACTTCCGCTAGTTTCTTTTATTTCTCCTAAAGAAAGAGTTTTAAGAGCATTCATTTTAAACTGATTTATGTCTAAATCTAGGTTTAAATTTGCAATATTATTATTTACAAAGTAATCTCCTTTTAGATCTAAATCGACGTCACCTTCTTTTAAATAGGTATTAAAATTATATTTATTATTTCCTAAAGATTTTGCATCCATAGATAATTTACCCAAATTGGTATTTAAAACTTTAAAATTAGAAACCGAAACATCTGCAATAACACCTGTATTTGTAAAAGGTTCTACAAGTACAAAATCGCCATTTAAAACACCGTTTGCTATTTCATCTTCCGGATTCAAATAATTAAAAACTTCATTTATGTTAAAGTTATTATACACCAACGCAATGTGTTTTTTCTGAATATTTTTTAAGTTGTTTGTAATTTCTATAGATTGATTTTCTTTATTGATTCTAAAATTCGAAAAGGTTAAGTTATTATTTTCTAAAACAATTTCATTTTCTTCTGGTATAGACCATTTACTTTTATTTAAAATTAAACTGTCTTTGTTTACCGTAAATTTTAGTCGATCTCGATTTCCTGTAATTTTAGTATTTACATTCATCAATTTTTCACCTTTGTGAAATCCTAAGAAATTAAGCGCTAATTCATTATTAGTTTGGTTACCAGTAATTACAGTTTTGGGTACATCTACAGGACCCGCTTTAATGTTTTTAAAACCTAAATTAAAATTGAAACTCTCTTTATCTGTATCCATAGAAAAAGACAAACTATCTAATTTATTACCACTATAATTAATAAATGGTGCAGAAACATTTGCTTTTAAAAGTCTTTCTTGTTCTTTAAAATCTAATGCAATATCAATGGTATCAATATCTTTTAGGTTCACCAGAAAAACGTCTTTAATAAAAGAAGTTTGCGAAATTTTTGCTTCTAATTTTAAATTTATAGGATTTTTAATTGTGTCGGAAACTTTATCATCTCTGTAAAAATAACTTAAAACATGACGTTGCAAACCTTTGCTAAACGTTTCTGGATCTGTGTTAGACTGCAAATTAACATTTAACATTTTGTTATTTATTTTAACAGCAGTGGTGTCTTTATTAATAAAAGCTTCTGCATTTACAGCACCAAGTAAATACGTGTTATTATCGTAAACTACAACACCATTTTTAATAGTAGATTTTATATTATAACTATCTATATTTCCTTTAAAATCAACAGATACATCCATACCCGTTTTAACATTTCTATTTAAAAGACCTAAAGCTTGTAAATCTGCACCAATTACATTTAAATCTACATTTGCTTGTGTTGCTACAGAATCTAAAATAATAGATCCGTTAAGATTTAAATTTAAATTATCATCTTTATAATTAGAAGAAATAACACCAACACCATCTTTAAAATTACCTTCTAAACTTAAATCTTTAATTACATATTCTTGTAACTGAAATTTAGAAATGTTTGTTTCTAATTTCGCATCTAAATTATTTAGATTTTCACCAGTTCCGTTAGATTGTAATGAAAGTGATAAAGCGCCAAAATTTTCATTTTGTAATAATTCACCTAAATCATAATCTGTAATAGATGCTTTAACATTGTAACTAATATTTGTATCATTAGATAAATTTCCCTCTACAAAAGCATTACCTTGAGATGTATTTATACTAGCATCAATTTTACTGTTCTTTAAACTTCCGTTAACATTACCAGTAATTAAAATTTCTTCAGGTAATTTTAAATTTAATTCTTTTTCATTAACAATTTGTAAAAGATCTGCTCTTTTAGTTTCAGCTTTAAAATTTGGCAAATTCAATTGTAATTTATCCGGATTTGTAGCATTCTTGACACTTCCGTTTAAAGAAACATTTGTAGCATTACCCCAATTAACACTAGTATTTTCAATCTTTAAATCATTTAAATTTCCGTCTAAAAATAATTTTCCTTGAAATGCTTTTGCACTTAATTTAGATAAGTATTCATTTTCTTTTAATTGCGGCTGAAATCTAAAAACCTCTTTTAACCAAACATTAAATGAAGGCAAATTGATTTGCAAATTTGTAGTTTCTGGTGAAGAAACTAGTTTGGATAATGATGTGTAATTAGCTTGTAAATTACCCGATATTTTATTTTGATTGACAGCAATTTTTAAATCGGAAATACTAGTTTTTGTATCTGTTGCCTTTATAGTTAATTGAAATTTTGAAAGATTTAAACCAGATTTTTCTTTAAAATTAAAACGCTCGATTTCTAATTCCGCTTGTTTATCTTTTAATTTAATTTCTTTCGCTTTTAAATTTAAATTATCAATAAATAAAGCTTCTGGATTAAATACATTTAAACTCGGTTTTTGATTATTTACAGCAGATTGAACTTTGTTTTCTGAAAAATCTATTTCATCTATTTTTAAATCGATTGCTGGCCAACTAAAAGTTACTGGTGTGTTATTATTTACTTTTTGATTGTCTTTAGAATTTAAAGCTAATAAAATTTCTGATTTATGTAACTGAATTGTATTTATATCGAAGCTATTCTTTTTTAAATCTGCGCTAGGTATTTCTGAATAAAAATCTGTGATGGTAACATTTGCAGACAAATTATCTATCTTAGATTGATAGAAAGCTTTTGTGTTATTAATCGAGATCTTATCCGCAGTAATTGTTGGTAAAATTACTTCTGTAGCAGGTAAAACTATTGATGGAGGCTTTTGAATATAAGAGATTTCAGAATTTTTAAGTCCAACTTCATGAACATCAAAATGCATAGAATTCACATCAACTTTGTCGATATCTGCAGCTAAACTACCAATCTTAAACTTGCTATCAATACCTAAAACATCATCTTTAAAATTTACATTTATGTTTTTAAAATTTAAAGTTCCTAAGACAATATCAACAGGATTTGTTGCTGTATCTTTAGCTACTTCCGCAGTGTTTTCTGATGCAAATGCATCAATTAAAAACTGAAAATTATAATTATTTAGCGTGTCTTTTCTTAAGATATTTGCTCTTACTCCATTCCATTCTAAATTATCTACACCGATAGATTTTCCTGAAATCATTGCAAAAAGTGGTACGTTTGCTTCTAGAGATTTCGAATAAATTAAGGTATCACCTTTTTTATCTTCTAAAAATAAACCATTTAACTGGATGTCTCCATCAAAAGTAATAAACAACTTATTTATCGCTACTTTTGTATTGGTTTTATTAGAAACATAATTAACAGCTTTTTGTACAATTAAATTTTGTCCCCAAGAACTTCGGATAAATAAAACTAAAAAAAGGAAAAAAAACAAAACAGCAATAAGAACCCTTAAAGTTCTTCTTACAAAACGATATTTCTTTTTAGTTTTCTTTCTTTTCGACATAAAAGTTTAAATGATTATGTAAAAATACATCAGTATTATTAATTTTTAAGTTTTACAGCTATTTATTATGTGAATGATTTACTAAAGTTTTAATTAAAATTTACAAACACATTTTTATTTGTAGCAATAACGTTTTTCTAACAAAATTATTAAAAAACCTATTTAAAAAACACTTATAATCGACTTATATTTAGTATATTTAGGTGCTATAAATAAGAAAATTGAAAAAGTATCCTAACATATTTGTTGAGCGAAAAAAGCACCGTAACAAGCAACAACTTCTAATTAAGTTTGATTATAATAATGATTTAATAAATATTATAAGAAAAATTGATGGAGCTTTATGGAGCAAATCTCTTAAATGTTGGTATTTGCAAGATACTGCCTTAAATTTAGAAGCTCTTAAGCGAAATTTTGATAAAATTACAAAATTAACGATTCAAAACTCAACAAAGAAAACCCCTTTTAACAGAAATTTATCTGCGGATGAAAAAGTGCTTTTAAATAATTTTTACCTTTATTTAAAAGGGAAAAGGTATAGTAAAAGCACCATACAGACCTATACTTTTTTTGTTGCCGATTTTATAAACTTTCACACTAATACTGCTTTAAACGAACTAACTAATAAATCTGTAGAACTTTTTATTGAAAGTGTATTTATAGAGAGAAATTACTCTGTAAGTTCTCAAAGGCAATTTATTAGTGCTTTAAAACTATTTATAGTTTTTTGCCCTGAAACTTTAATAAATAATTTAGAATTAGTTAGACCCAAGAAATCTAAAAAACTACCTAATATTTTGTCTCAAGAGGAAGTTTTAAAAATTATTGGCGTTACCCAAAACTTAAAACACAAAGCAATATTAGCTTTAATTTATTCTTGTGGATTAAGAATTAGCGAATTGATTAATTTAAAATTAGAGAACTTTAATATTGATAGAAAGCAATTAGTTATTAAAAATAGTAAAGGAAGAAAAGACAGATATGTTAGTTTAGCCGATAGTTTTATTCCGTTATTATCTAATTATTATTACTCATACAAACCCGAAATTTATTTTGTAGAAGGACAAAACAAGGGAAAATATAGTGCGGAAAGTGTTCGTCAGTTTTTAAAGAAGAATTGTTTAAAAGCAGGCATTAGAAGAACGGTAACACCACACACTTTAAGGCACAGTTATGCAACACATTTACTTGAAAACGGAGTTGATATAAGATACATTCAGTCTTTGTTAGGACATTCTAGACCAGAAACCACTATGATATATACACATGTAAAAAGAAAAGATTTAATGGAGATTCAGAATCCGTTAGATAGAGCCTTACAAAAGATAAAAATGACCGATAATAACAACAAAAAAGTTTTATTATCCGGTAAATTATAATGAAAATGTAATATATTTGATTGCATATAACCAGTTAGCGGTAATTAGAATGAACATCGTTTTTATATCAAAAGTCACAATTAAATAACACCAAAAACCAAATGTCGTGTAAATGTCATACAAAAAACATTACTAATTTTTGGCAAGTTTTACGATTGAAGATAATTTTACTTAAAATTTCAATTTGAATGGATAGACTAGATTTCGGAAAAGAATTAATTAGAATAAGAAAAGCAAATGGATTAACTCAAGCAGAAGTTGCAGAAAAATGCAACATAACAATACGTACAATTCAGAGAATTGAATCTGGTGCTGTTAAACCAAGATCATCTACTATCAAAATTATTTCAGAATTCTTGAAAATTGATTTTTTTGAAATCTCAAATCAAAATTCAAATTTGAAAAACCATACTATTTTATGGTATTTAAAAGACTTCTTTAATTTAAAAACAAATACAATGAAAAAAATCTCAATCTTAACTACTTCAATTCTCATTATTCTTTTTCTTTCTGTTACTGCATTTAATAAAAAAAACAAAAACACCCTAGAAATAAATAATCAAAAGGCAAATTTAGAAGCTGAACATAAAAGGAAAACACCTCCAAAAGAATATGATTTTATTGGAAAGTTTGGGGAAATTCATAAAAATTGGGCATTGGTAAAAAAAGGAAATCTTTTTGGCTTTATAGATATGAAAGGCAAAATTATTGTTCCTGTAGAATATACCGCAATTGGAATGTTCGGAGAAGTTCATAAAGAATGGGCAATAGTAAAAAAAGATAATCTATTCGGGTTTATAGATATGAAAGGCAAAATTATTGTTCCTATAGAATATACCGCAATTGGAATGTTCGGAGAAATTCATAAAGAATGGGCAATAGTAAAAAAAGATAATCAGTTCGGTTTTATAGATATGAAAGGCGAAATTATTGTTCCTATAGAATATACCGCAATTGGAATGTTCGGAGAAATTCATAAAGAATGGGCAATTGTAAAAAAAGATAATCAGTTTGGATTTATAAATATGAAAGGCGAAATTATTGTTCCTATAGAATATACCGCAATTGGAATGTTTGGAGAAGTTCGTAAAGAATTGGCATTAGTCAAAAAAGGAAATCAGTTCGGATTTATAAATAGGAAAGGCAAGATTGTGATTCCTATCAAATAAAACACCATCGTATGTTTAAAGAAATTGGTGAAATTTTTACTGTTATAATAAAATAACGAATATAAATTAAAAAACTACCGCTAACACCGTATATAATTTATTGCTGGCTTTTTGCCTACTTACGAAAGTCCTCGCGGACTTTCTTTGTCCGTAATTATTTACTAAATTAGTTGCTTAAAACACGCAACAAACCATATACAACAACGTTGGGCAACATTAAAAACGAAAAACACGAAAATTAATAATATAAAGAAAAAATGAAAAAGAATTTACTACTAATAATATTTGGAATTTTAACAACTCTGAATTATGCGCAAGAAAAAATTGAACCTAAAACTGAAAAAGTTTGGAGAATTAATTTTTTAAATCCTGCAATTGAATTAGAAATGCCAGTTTCAAAAAAAGGAACATTTTCTGCTGGTTTAGGAATTGGTTATGGAGCTCCTTATGATGAAATTTCTGTTTCACCTTATAATGAATTTCTTTATAGTTTTAATCCGTTTTTAGATTTACAGTATAAGAGATTTTATAATTTTGAAAAAAGAAAAGCCAAAAATCGAAGTACAGAAAATAATTCTGGAAATTTTGTTTCTTTCAGATTTTTAACTAGAGGAAATACAATAGAAAGTAATTTTATAAGAAGCTCAAATTTTGACTTTGCAATTGGTCCAACTTGGGGAATACAGAGAAAATATGGAAAAAATTTTCACTTATTATTTGACATAGGACCTCATTATTATTTTGACACAAATGGGAATGGTGGATTTTTTCCAATAATGTTACAACTGAATTTAGGTTTTGACCTGAAAAAGAAATAAAAACGTTGCCCAACAACATATATAATTTATTGCTGTCTTTCTGCTTACTTGCGAAAATCCTCGCGGATTTTCTTGGTCAGTGATTATTTACTAAATTAGGTGCTTAAACCACGCAACAAACCATATATAAACACGTTGTGCATAATGCGGAAAAACGAGAAAACATTGAAAATTTGAACTATAAAAGCCAGCCGCATAAATAGCACATTTATTTTTTTTCCAACGCAAAATCCAACGCTAAAAAAAACAAAAGAGCTATTTTAGCCAACACGCGACCAAACCAACAAAATGAATGAATAAAAAAGACTTATCTGAATCTGACATAAAGGCGAAATTTATCACACCTGCTATTTTGAAATCAGGTTGGGATGAGCAAACACAATTAGGACGTGAAATTTTCTTCACAGATGGTCGAATCTATGTGAAAGGAAAGCTGACTGCAAGAGGAAAAAGAAAATTTGCGGACTATATTCTTTTCTACAAACCGAATGTACCGATTGCTATAATTGAGGCAAAAGACAACAAACACAGCGTAAAAAGTGGAATTCAACAAGCTCTTGGCTACGCCAACACCTTGGATATTCCTTGTGTGTTTAGTAGTAATGGAGACGGATTTTACTTTCACGATAAAACAGCAACAGACGGAGAAATTGAAAAAGAACTGACTTTAGACGAATTTCCAAGTCCTGAAATTCTTTGGCAGAAGTACAAAAAATACAAAGGAATTGAAACCGAAGAAGTTGAAGAAATTGCAAAGCAAGATTATTTTCAAGATGGTTCTGGTCGTAGTCCAAGATATTACCAACAAATTGCAGTAAACAGAACAATCGAAGCAGTTGCAAAAGGTCAAGACCGAATTATTTTGGTAATGGCAACTGGAACAGGAAAAACCTATACTGCTTTTCAAATCATTTATAGGCTTTGGAAAAGTGGAGCAAAAAAGAGAATTCTATTTTTAGCGGACAGAACTGCATTAATTGACCAAACAGCTCGTGGAGATTTTAGACATTTTAAAGATGCTCTAACAATCATAAAAAAGAAACAAATTGATACAGCTTACAATATTTATTTAGCATTATATCAAGGTTTATCAGATAGTCAAGGAGCAGATGCATACAAACAATTTAGTCCAGACTTTTTTGATTTAATAATAATTGACGAGTGCCACAGAGGAAGTGCTAAAGAAGATAGCAAATGGCGTGAGATTTTAGCTTATTTCAACAAAGCAACTCACATTGGTTTAACAGCAACACCAAAAGAAACCGAAGAAGTTTCAAATATTGATTATTTCGGTGAGCCTCTTTACACCTATTCTTTAAAACAAGGAATTGATGATGGTTTTCTTGCACCTTATAAAGTTGTAAAAGTCACTTTAGATATTGATGCGGAAGGTTGGAGACCAACACAAGGTTTTGTTGATAAAAGCGGAAATCCAGTTGAAGACAGAATTTACAACAGAACGGATTTTGACAAAAATATTGTTGTTGACGAACGCAGAAAATTAGTTGCAAAAAAAATAACCGAATTCTTAAAAGGTTATGACAGATTTGCAAAATCAATCGTTTTCTGTATTGACATTGAGCACGCAGAAGGAATGCGTTCCGCATTGGCTAACGCCAATGCCGATTTATTCGCTCAAAACAATAAGTACGTAATGCAAATTACAGGCGATAACGAAGAAGGAAAACGTGAGTTGGATAGTTTTATCAATCCAAGTGAACCTTATCCTGTTATTGCAACAACTTCAAAATTAATGACAACAGGTGTTGATGCTCAAACTTGTAAACTCATTGTTTTAGATAGTAATATTGGTTCAATGACCGAGTTTAAGCAAATTATTGGTCGTGGAACGAGAATAAATGAAGAATATGGTAAAACCTATTTTACCATTATGGACTTTAGAAATGTAACCAACTTATTTGCTGACCCTGATTTTGATGGCGACCCAGTAATGATAAAACAAGTTGGTGAAGATGACGATTTATCAGGAGCAGAAGATGAAACCACAGATGATGTAATTACAGATATTTTAGATGGTGCAGAAGTTGAATTTCCAGATATTGAAGGTGGTGGAGAAATTGAAGAAGATACAAGACGAGAAAAAATTCGAGTTGATGGCGTTCAAGTAAAAATTGTAAATGAACGTGTTCAATATTTAGGTAATGATGGTAAAATTATAACAGAAAGTTTAAAAGACTACACCAAAAATAGCGTTACCAAACAATATAAAAGTTTAGAGAAGTTCTTGAATAGTTGGAACAATTCAGAAAAGAAAGAAGTTATTATTAAAGAATTAGAAGAACAAGGAATTTTCTTTGAAGCTTTAAAAGATGAAGTTGGAAAAGAATTTGACCCTTTCGATTTAATCTGTCACGTAGCTTTTGAAGCAAAACCCTTAACAAGAAAAGAAAGAGCAAACAACGTAAAAAAGAGAAATTATTTTACCAAATATGGAGACAAAGCCCAAACGGTTTTAAATAGTTTGCTCGATAAATATGCAGAAGATGGTTTATTAACTATTGAAAGTACAGAAGTATTAAAACTTGACCCTTTAAATAAATTAGGAACACCAATTGAATTAATCAAAGCTTTTGGTAGTAAAAAAGTTTATTTACAAGCATTGAAGGAATTAGAAACACAATTATACAATACAACAGCATAAATGGCAAACGTAGCAGCAGTAGTAAGCAGCATAAGAAATATAATGCGTCAAGACAGAGGGATTTCTGGTGATGCCCAAAGATTAGAGCAATTAGGTTGGATGCTCTTTTTAAAAATTATTGACGACAAAGACCAAGAATTAGAAATTTTAAAAGACGATTATCAGTCGGTAATTCCAGAGCAATTTCAATGGAGAACTTGGGCAAGTGACCCAGAAGGAATTACAGGAGATGATTTATTGGAATTTATAGACAGTAACGCCCAAAACAACAGAGGATTATTTGCCACTTTACGTAATCTCACAAGTATTAATAATCCAAAACGTGCTGCCATAGCGAAAGAAGTTTTTGATGGTTCAAATAACTATATGAAGAGTGGTTACGAAATGCGAAAAGTCATAAATAAACTCAATGAAATTGACTTTAACAATTCTAACGATAAGCACATTTTCGGCAATATTTACGAAAGTATTTTACAAGAATTGCGTGATGCAGGTAATAAAGGTGAATACTACACACCAAGAGCAGTAACACAGTTTATGACACAAATGACCAATCCAAGATTGGGTGAAAAAGTACTTGACCCTGCAGCTGGTACAGGAGGTTTTTTAAGCGCAGCAATAGACCACGTTAGAGAAAATTATGTAAATACTGTAGAAGACGAGCATCTTCTGCAAAAAAGTATTACAGGATGGGAATTAAAACCTGTAGCATACGTCTTAGGTCTAACCAATTTAATTTTACACGAAATGGATGTTCCTGACTATCATTATATTGATAGTCTAAAAAAGGAATATAATAGTATTAGTAAAAAAGACCAAGTAGATGTAATATTAGCTAATCCACCATTTGGTGCAAGTATAGCTGAAGGTGTAGAATCAAACTTTCCGAGTTCTTTTCGTTGTCGTGAATCAGCAGATTTATTTGTTGTACTAATGTTAAAATTATTAAACCATAATGGTAGAGCTGCAATTGTTTTACCTGATGGATGTATTAAAGGCGAAGGAGTAAAAGCTCGAATACATAAAAAACTATTAACAGAATGTAATCTGCATACAATTATTAGAATGCCGACTAGTACATTTTTTCCAGCAGCAGTTAGAACAAATCTGCTTTTTTTTGAAAAAGGAAAGAAAACAAATGATATTTGGTACTATGAGCATAAATTACCCAAAGGTCAAAAAAGCTACTCTAAAACTAAACCTATTGAATTTGATGAATTTCAACCAATTATAAAATGGTGGCAAAATAGAGAAGAATCTTCAGTTTCTTGGAAAGTAAATGTTTCAGAATTGAAAGATTGGGATTTAGATATTAAAAATCCTTATCAAGAGAAAATAAAACATATTCCTGCTATTGAATTATATGAAAAATATAACAACAAACTGACTTCAGTTCAACAAACATTCTCTACAATATCAAAAAATATTTTATTTAACAGAATTCCAGTTCTAGACAAACTTCTTCAAAATAATAATTCTTTGTTCCTAAACATAGATTTTATTAATAAATTCAAGAAAGTTATTATTCTAGAAGGGCTAAAAGGAAATTTAAGTAAAGATTTTAGCGATAAACAAGAATTCAAGTCTGGAGAGTTACTCTCTGATAAAATGTTGGAAGAAAAAGCAATCATTTTTGAAGAAGAAAGACTTAAACCTGAAAAATCAGTAATTCCAATTGAAAAACAAGCAATACCGTATGAAGTACCAAACCATTGGTGTTGGAATATACTTGATAATGTTTCAATATTTTATAATGGTAAGGCTCACGAAAAATTAGTTGATTCAAGTGGTCAATATATTTTAGTAAACTCAAAATTTGTCTCAACAAATGGTTCAGTTAAAAAATACAGTACTGAAATATTAGTTCCTCTTAAAAAAAATGATATTGCCATAGTAATGAGTGATGTTCCAAACGGCAGAGCTTTAAGTAGATGCTATCTTGTAGAGGAAAACAACTTATATACACTAAACCAAAGAATTGGATGTTTAAAATCATTATGTGGTATTCATCCTGAATACTTAAAAATGGTTTTAGATAGAAATAAATATTACTTGAATTTTAATGATGGAAAAAAACAAACAAATCTGAAAAAAAGTCAAATTTTATCTTGCCCAATTCCAATTCCACCTCTAGAAGAACAAAAACATATAATAGAACAGGTAAATAACTTATTGAAAAAATGTGAAGAATTAGAATTAGAAATCGAAAGTCAAAATAGTCTTTCTGAAAATCTTATTGATTCAATTTTAAATGAATCTTTTTAATGCCAACGCCAAAAGCCATACACATTTGCAATTCGCTACAGCCAACGCTACGCCAAAAATTCCAAAAGAGTATGTCTTGCCAACGCTCAATCCGAACTAAATAACAAACATCGGAAAACCAAGCTGAACGCGAAAAGCACTATGCACAACAACGTGTATAAAACATAGCTATTATAGGCTTTCTGAGAGGTTTTGCTAATTTACAAAGTACGCCAAATTTTTTATTTGGTTATATTTATAAAAGAAAATAAAACATAAAAATAAAAAATTCGGCTCGTGCTAAATCCGAAAAGTTAGCGTTTATTTATACGCTACGTTTCATACACAA